>SLHB01000027.1 GCA_007136375.1 Candidatus Hydrogenedentota bacterium | reverse complement strand
GGCCCGGCTTGCGGCTGTCGATGTATATGGCGCCCAGCAGCCGGTCCTTCACCCGCAGCGGCACGGCCATGGCGCTGACAATCCGCTCTTGCACCACGCTGTCCCGGCCGCCAAACTCGCGGTCCGCCGGCGCGTCGCGCACCAGCACGGGCTCGCCCTCCGCCGCCGCCTTACCCGCGATGCTCATGCTCGGCGAACTGGCCTGCAAATCCCGGCCCATTTCACGGGCGACGCGCACTTCCAACTGCCCCGTGGGTTCTTCGGCCAGCATTAAGAAGCCCCGGTCGGCGCCCATGAGATCGAGGGCGGTGTCCAGCACCGCGGCTAGGCGTTTCTCCAAGTCGAAATCGGAGGCGATGAGCTTGCTCGCCTGATACAAGGCCGCCAGGCGCCGGTACGCATGACTCGCCGCCGCCTCTCCCCCCACTTCCGGCGTCTTCCGCGCTTTTCCAATCCGGTTCAGACTCGCCCCGACCCGGTCCATCTCCTCGCGGATGCGCTCCAGGCTCTCGCGCAATGCGTCATCGTCCCTGGGCGGGGTCTTCGCCTGCGCGCCAGTCCCCGTAGGGTCCTCGAACACAAGGCGGCAGCGGCCGCCCAGCCAGATCTCGTCCCGGTGCGCCAGGCGCCGTTCCCGCACGCGTTGACGGTTCACGTAGGTCCCGTTCAGGCTGTTCAAGTCCGTGAGGACGAAACCGCCGTCCCGGACGCTGAGCTGAGCGTGCTGGCGGGACACCTCATCGGCGGACAGCACGATGTCATTGTCGTTCGCCCGGCCCAACCGCATGTCACGCCCCTGCAAGGGCACGGTCATGGTTGGCAAGTCCCGTTGCTCTATGATCAGATGCGCCATCCCGCGCCGCCGTCTCCTCTTCCCGCGTGGCGAGCCTCCCGCCGCCAACGCGCTCATCCGCCCGCCGCCAGTGTACCACCCCGGACAGGTCCTTTTCTTGCCGCTCAACAGGGAGATCGTCCCGTGGCCCCATCTCCCCCGGCGTGCGCCGGGCCTCAGTCCTTGGCGGATTCGCTGGGCGCGGGTTCGGCGGGGACCGTGGCGCGCGCGGGGACGTTTTGGCCGGGCGTGGGCAGGCCGCGAATGAGGAGGAGCGGGGCCGTCATGAAGAGGGCGGCGAGGAAGTACGCGGCTTCCGCGCCCAGACGCCAGTACAACAGACACGCGGCGAGGGGGCCAACAGCCCGGGCCAAGGCGCCCAGAGAACGGAATACGCCGAGGATGCGGCCTTGCTCGTGGGCGGGGGCATAGACGGAGGCGAGGGTGGTCAAGCAGGGGATGACCTGGGCGGATCCGGCGCCGAGAAAGAAAAGGCCGCAGTAAAGGACAGCGGGATTGGGCGCGGCGGCGAGGATCACCAGGCCAGCCATGACCATCAGCATCCCATGGCCGCTCATCCGTTTCACCCCGATTTGCGCGGAGCGCGCCTGGACGTAGGTGCCTTGCGTAACGGCCAGGACAATGCCGGTGAAGAGCAGCATGAAGGCGATCTCCCGGGGACCGTAGGCGAAACGCTCCACGGCGAGGAACGCAAGGCTGAACTCCATGCCGGAGAAGGCGAGGAGAAACATGAAATTGACCATGTTGGTCCGGGTTACGCCAGGGTAGGCTTCCGCGCGGAAGAGGCGCGTAGGATTCACCGTGCGCTGGGCGGCCGCGGCGGGCGCGCCGGGCCGCAGCGTCTCGCGAAACCACACGGCGACGAGGAACAAATTCCCCAACGCGAGGAGCAACGCCGCCAGCGCGGGCACGGAAAAGGGGTTGACGCCGTAATCCGCCAGGGCGGGCCAATGGGACGTGAGGTCCACGCCCGCGGCCAGGCCGCCAATGACGGGGCCGAACATGAAGCCCACGCCGAAAGCGATGCCGATGATCGCCATGCCCCGGGACCGGTTCTCCGGCGTGGTCACATCGGCGACGACGGCGGTGGCCGTGGAGATGTTGCCGCTCATCATGCCGCCGAGCACGCGCGCGGCCACCAGCATGGCGAACGTCCCCGCGAAGAACCACATGCCGTAGGAAACGGCGATGCCCGCGATGGACACGAGGAGGATGGGTTTGCGTCCGAAGCGATCGGACAGGCGGCCCAGGATTGGCGCGCACACAAACTGGAGAATGGAGTACAACGAGCCGAGGACGCCGCCAAACAACACCGTGACGCTCATCTGTTCCGACACGCCCGCCCATTCGCTGAACCGGGTCAGGCCGTCCACCAGCATTGTGAGGGGGCCCGTGGCTTGCTCCTGAAAGAGGTAATGCTCCAGCATGTGGGGGAACAGGGGGAATATGATGGAAAAGCCCACGAGATCGAGGAACAGCGTGACGAAGACGACCTTCAACACGGGCTTGGCTTCCGGGCCCAGGGGCGGGCGGGCGGCGTTGTGCGATGGCTTCATCACCGGGAGCGGGCCTAGCCTCCTCTCATTAGCGTCTACGGGCTTGGGAGCTTGGCGCGGGGGATAAGGACGGAACGCCGGGCCGGCCCCGCGCATTCCAGCCGCGCCGGTAGACCAATTCCAACGAACCTTCCATCCAATCCTGACGATATGCTAACGTTTTAGCGTTACTTTTGAAAGCGTCACGGACTCAAGAACACCGGGAGACTCATCAAATCAGGAGGCACATATGAGCAGGCGCCATTCCAACGGCCACGCCGGCCGCGGCGTGAACCGCCGCAATTTCCTCAAGGCGAGCGCCGCGTCGGCATTTCTTTTCGGCGCGGGGGCCAAGACCGCTCACGCGGAAACGGGCGCGCTGGCCAACCCCTCCCAAGGCGGGGCGCGGAACATCATCTTCTTGGTCAGCGACGGCATGAGCATGGGCACGCTCACCGCGGCCGAGCACATGCTCCAGCGCAAGGAAGGCCGCGAAAGCCATTGGGGCAAGCTCTACCGGGAGCG
Organism: Candidatus Hydrogenedentota bacterium; assembly: GCA_007136375.1. GTDB lineage: Bacteria > Hydrogenedentota > Hydrogenedentia > Hydrogenedentales > SLHB01 > SLHB01. The sequence goes on along the minus strand of SLHB01000027.1, from coordinate 8,239 downwards.
CAGCGGCGAAGTGCGCCGGGGCGTCATGGACATGGCCCCGCTAAACTCGATCGTCACGGACAGCGCCGCCGCCGCGTCGTCCTGGGGCTGCGGCCACCGCATCATGAACGGCGCCCTCAACATGAGCCCCGACGGCGAGCCCTATCCCACCATCCTCGAGCACTTCCGGGACGCGGGCAAGGGCACGGGCCTGGTCACCACGACGCGCATCACCCATGCAACGCCTTCTGGTTTCTCCATCAACATGGAGAGCCGCGGGCAGGAAGACGAAATCGCTGCGCAATATGCGGAGCGTGACTATGATCTGCTCATGGGCGGCGGCAACCGCCATTTCGACCCCGACATGCGCGGCGACGGGGAAGATATCTACGCCCGCTTCGAAGCAGAGGGCTACCATGTTGTCCGGAACAAGGAGGGCATGAACAACCTTCCGGCGGACGGCAAGGTCCTAGGTATCTATGACAATAGCCACCTGCCTTACACGCTGGATCACGTGAACACGCCCAATCTGCTGGAGAACGTGCCCACCCTGGCGGAGATGACCGAAGCGGCCTTGGAGCGGCTCTCCGGGAACGGCGACGGCTTCTTGCTCCAAGTCGAGGGCGGCCGGGTCGACCACGCGGCCCACAGCAACGACGTGGGCGGGCTCATCTACGACCAGATCGCCTTCGATGACGCTGTCGGCGTGGCCTTGGCCTTCCAAGAAGAGCACCCCGACACCCTGGTGATCATCACCACCGACCACGGCAACGCCAACCCCGGCCTCAACGCCGCGGGCTCCGGCTACGAGCGCTCCAACACCGACTTCGACCGCATCCAGAACTTCACCCACACGAACAACTGGATTCTCGGCGGATTGAACAGCGACAGCAGCGTGCCGGACATCATTGAGCGCGTGGAAGAGGCGACCGCCATCGAAATCAACGAGACCCGCGCCGGTATCCTGCAGGACGCGCTGCGCGGAGACCATGACGCCGTGTATGGCGTAATGAGCGGATCCAGCCCCACCCTCGGCCAGATCCTCGCCAACTACACGTCCTTCAACTGGATCGGCACGGTGCACACCGCTGACTATGTCGAGCTGTGCGCCACCGGCCCCGGCAGCGAAGCCATCGGCGCCTTCACCCGCAACACGGCCCTCTTCGACGTGATGCTGGAAAGCGCCGGCGTCGACCGCATCCAGACGGCGAAGCGGCCCTACGCTATGGTCTAGCCCGGAAACGCGCCGGAGGCCCATAGCGCGAAACCACGCGGGCTCAACAGTAAAGCCGCCTGGCTTCTCCCGGGGTTCCCGGAAGAAGCCAGGCGGTTTCCTTTGGTTTCCAGTAGTTTCTGGCCGCGCTACGCCGCGATGCGGTGGGATCCGTACTTGCGGATGACGCCGTAGGCCGCCGCCGCCTTCAGCGCGTCGCCCGCGACAAACGGCGCGACCCCGAGCGTCACGGCCTGCCAGGCGGTCAGGTTCGCCCAGTACGCGAGCCAACCCGCGCCCATCACGTACATGAGCGCCGTGCCCGCGGCCAAGCCCGCCGCCGGGTGGCGGAACAAGGTCATGAGCCATGGCAACGCGATCCAAGAGGCGATGAACCCTAGGGTCGGGCCGCCCGCGGCAAACAAGGGCGCGCCGCCCAGCCCCAAGGCCATAAACAGGCCCGCGCCCATCGAGGCGTTCCACCGGCCCACGAGATAGGGCGCGGCGAGCACTACAAAGGTCTGCAACGTCAGCGGCACGGGCGTGAACGGCAGGGGCAGCCGAATCATGGCGCCCAGGGCCAACGCGCCCGCGACGGCTATAACTGGCAGCCAGGGCGCGGCGACGTCCCGCTCCTGGCTTATCGGGTGGGTCAAGACATGTTCGTTCATCATGGGCGGGAGTATACCCCAGCCTTCCGTCCGATGCAACGGCCCGCGCGCCCGGCAGAGCCCGCGAAAGCCGTCCGCGGCGCTGGTTCAGGGGCCCACCCGCTCCCCGAGAGGCGTCGCGGTGACTTGAGATCGTGGGGCGAGCGCCGTGTTGTGGCGCAGCAAGGGCTCCAACAGGTGGTCCGCCAGCCAGCGGACCACCGGAACCACGACGCCATCGCCCGTGAGGTGGTAGGCGGCGTTGGGGTTATCCGGCAGGGCGTACGTATCGGGCAGGCCCATGAGCCGGGCTGTTTCGCGGGGGGAAAACAGGCGCGACTGGACATGTCCGCCGTCCACGAGGAGGAGGGTCTGCCGGCTCGAACCGCCGCCGGGCGTGCGCAGGCAGCCCGCGAGTCCGTCGAATCGCGCCTCGGCCCGTTGCTGTCCCTGCCGGGTCCGCTTGTACAGAGCTCCGGCGATCCGCCGTCCGGCCCGCTGCGCCCGCCGGACCTTGTCCAGGTGGACTGGCGTCATGAGGCCCAGCAACCGTTCGGTTTCAGCGGGCGGCCGCCACGAGGCCGCCTCTGCTTCCTCCTCGACGATGTCTTCCAGATTCAACCGCCGAGGCGGTGGCGTGGGTAACGCCCACCACAGCCAGCGGCGCCGCAATGGGGGCGTCAGCGCCGCAAACGCCTTCAGCACGCTGGCCGGATGCCAAGGCCCGAGGGGGCCATCGGCCGCCAGACCGCCGGGCACGGCCATCCTCTTGTCGGCGGCTACAATGAACAACCGCGGGCGGCTCTGGGGAACAAAAGCGGCAGCGTCAATGATGAGCGGCCCGAAGCGGTACCCGCCACGGGCTAGCGCGGCCGCGATGGCCGCGAAATCCTTGCCGCCATGGCTCGTCAGCGCGCCGTACACATTCTCTAGCACTACGAGCCGGGGGGCGCGTCCCTCGGCGCCCAGCCGCTCCACCAACCGCCAATAGGGCCAAAACGCGCCGCTACGGGCAGCGCCAAGTCCTCCGCCGACGCCAGCGAGGGAGAGATCCTGGCAGGGGAAGGACGCCCAGGAAAGGTCGGCGGCGCCCGGAACGCTCGCCGGTGAGACTGCGGCCACGTCCGAAACGCGCAATTCGGCCGATCCCCAGTTGCAGCCGTAGGCCGCTGCTTTCTTCGGACAAATGTCGTTCGCGAACACGCACTTCCAGCCAGGGCCAAGGCCTGCCCGGACCATGCCCCCGCCGCAGAAGAACTCATGGAAGGTATGGCGGCTGGAAGACGTCATGAACGCGGGCCCGCCATGTCCCGCTACTCCCACTCGATGGTGCCGGGGGGTTTGGAGGTCACGTCGTAGAGGACGCGGTTGATGTGTTTGACCTCGTTGCAGATGCGGTTCGACACCCGTTGCAGCACTTCTGGCGGGAAGCGGAACCAGTCGGCGGTCATGGCGTCCTCGCTGGTCACGGCGCGGAGGGAGCACACTTCTTCGTAGGTCCGTTCGTCGCCTTGCACGCCCACGCTGCGCACAGGCAGGAGACAGACCAGCGCTTGCCAAATGTCCCGGTAGAGGCCGGCGTTGCGGATTTCCTCGATGAAGATGGCGTCGGCGGCGCGCAGCGTGGCCAGGCGCGGCTTCGTTACTTCGCCCACGCAACGGACCGCCAGCCCCGGTCCGGGGAAGGGGTGGCGCCATACGATGGCGTCTGGCAGGCCCAGCTCCGCGCCGAGGGCGCGGACTTCGTCCTTGAACAGTTCGCGCAAGGGCTCCAGCAGCTTGAGGTTCATGCGCTCGGGAAGGCCGCCGACGTTGTGGTGGCTCTTGATGGTGACGGACGGGCCGCCCGTGGCGGACACGCTCTCGATGACGTCGGGGTAAAGGGTGCCCTGGGCGAGAAAGTCTACTTGGCCCAGGGCTTCGGCTTCCTCGTCGAAGACCTCGATGAACAGGTTGCCGATGGCCTTGCGCTTTTCCTCGGGATCGCTCACGCCCGCCAGACGGTTGAGAAAGCGGTCTTCGGCGTCCACGTAGCGGAGGTCGATCTGAAAATGGTCCCGGAACACCTCCCGCACGAGCTCGGGCTCGCCTTCGCGGAGCAGGCCGTTGTTGACGAACACGCAGGTGAGCCGTTGGCCCAGGGCGCGGTGGAGCAACACGGCCGCCACGCTGGAGTCGACGCCGCCGCTCAAGGCCAGCAATACGCGTCCATCGCCCACCTGCTCTTGGATGGCCGCCGTGGCGGACTCCACGAAGGAGCCCATGGTCCAGTCTCCTGGGCATCCGCAGATGTTGTGCACGAAATTCGCCAGAATGCGGCCGCCTTGGGGCGTGTGGGCCACTTCCGGATGGAATTGCACGCCGTATATGCACCGCGTCTCATCGGCCAAGGCGGCGTGGGCGCAATTCTCCGTGGCCCCGGTGGTCTCGAAGCCGGGCGGCAGGGCCGCGACGGCGTCGCCATGGCTCATCCACACCTGGGTGTACTCCGCCACGCCCGCGAAGAAGCCGCGCCCGTCGAAGTGTTCGAGGTGGGCCACGCCGTACTCCCGCCGGCCGCTCGCTTCCACGGCGCCGCCCAGCATGTCCGCGATGAGCTGGCAACCGTAGCAGATGCCCAGAACGGGGACGCCGAGGGTGAACACGCCGGGATCCGGCTTGGGCGCGCCGGGGGCGAGGACGCTCGCAGGGCCTCCGCTGAGGATCACGCCGGCGGGATCGTGGGCGCGGATCTCGGCCGCGGTGACGTTATACGGCAGGATGAGGCTGAACACCCGGGCGTCGCGCACGCGCCGGGCGATGAGTTTGCTGTATTGCGCCCCGAAGTCGAGGACAATGATGGGCCGCTGCTTGTCTTGCATGGCCTTACCGCAGGGCCTGGTAGTTGGGGGCTTCCTCGGTGATGGTCACATCGTGAGGGTGGCTCTCGCGAACGCCCGCCATGGTCATGCGCACGAAGACGGTCTTCGTCCGGAGGCTCTCCAAGTCCGCGCAGCCGCAGTAACCCATGCCCGCGCGCAGACCGCCCGCGAGCTGGTGGATGTAGTCCGCCAGGCTGCCCCGGAAAGGCACGCGGCCTTCCACGCCTTCCGGCACAAGCTTGGAATGGTCCTCCTCGAACTGCATGTACCGCGCCTTGCTCCCCCGCTGCATCGCCTTGATGGACCCCATGCCCCGGTGGACCTTGAAGGTCCGGCCTTCGTAGAGAATCGTCTCTCCCGGGCTTTCCTCCGTCCCAGCGAAGAGGCTGCCAATCATGACGCTCTCGGCGCCGGCCGCCAGGGCCTTCACGATGTCGCCGCTGTAGCGGATGCCGCCGTCGGAGATGACCGGTACGTCCCGTTCCCGGGCGGCCGCGGCGGTGTCGAAGACCGCCGTGAGCTGGGGCATGCCCGCGCCGGCCACCACACGGGTCGTACAGATGGAGCCCGGGCCCACGCCCACTTTTACGGCGTCAGCGCCCGCTTCTATGAGGTCGATCGCGCCCTCCGCCGTCACCACGTTGCCGGCGACGACGTCCACGTCTGGATGGGCTTCCTTCACCGCGCGCACGGTGTCGATGACCGCCGCGCTGTGGCCGTGGGCCGTGTCCACAACCAAGGCGTCCACGCCCGCTTGCGTCAGCGCCTTCGCCCGGTCCAACTCCCGCGAGCCCGTGCCGATGGCCGCGGCCACGCGCAACCGGCCCATGCCGTCGTTGCAACTGTTCGGGAAATCCCGGGCCTTGGCGATGTCCTTGATCGTTATCAGGCCCTTGAGCGCGCCGTCCGACGACACGATGGGCAGCTTTTCGATGCGGTGTTTGTGGAGCAGCTCCTTCGCTTCGGCCAACGTGGTCCCCGGCGGAATGGTGACAAGACCTTCCTTCGTCATCACGTTCGAAATGGGGACCGAATAGTCGTCCAGGAAACGCAAATCCCGGTTGGTCAGGATGCCAACCAGCTTGCCCTCTCCATTCGTGATGGGCACGCCGGACACGCGGTAGCGGCCCATGAGATCCTCGGCGTCTTGCACGCTGTTCTCTGGCCGGAGCGTGATGGGATGGGTGATGATTCCCGCCTGCGAACGCTTAACCTTGTCCACCTCGGCGGCTTGCTCGTCAAAGGCCAAGTTCTTATGGATAACGCCAATGCCGCCCGCGTGGGCGATGGCGATGGCGAGACGGGACTCCGTGACGGTGTCCATCGCCGCGCTCGACAAGGGCAGATTCAGGCGGATGTTGCGGCTAAACCGGGTTGTCAGATCGGCGTCGCGGGGAAGTACATCGGAGCGCCCAGGGCGCAAAAGCACGTCGTCGAAGGACAAGCCCTCGACGAAGCGGTCAGCGTCGAATTGCATAAAGCCTCCCAGTACCGTGGGATCATTCCCAACAGCCCGGAGGCGGCGGAATACACCCCCGGGGCGGATATTTTAAGCGCAGCGGTCCCGCTAGTCAAACGGGCGCCGCGGCCTTGTGCCAAAGCTCTTTAGAAATGTCCCCCTTTGAAGAGCGCTCCTTGATAAACTATATACACCATCTACCGATTACGAAAAGACGCTTTTGACGATGGATTTAGGAGGACGTAGTCCCAGCGGCCTTAGCTCAACCCGGCGATTGGGGCGCGGCGATTCGTCGCTGGCGGTTGACAAACGGCGCGGCGCCGGGCATAATGACTTCGATGGTTGGCGAAGTATAGGAGCAAGAACCATGCAGCAGGTCATCCACATCACCAAGGCCCTGGCGGACCGCAACCGCGTGCGCATCCTCATGGCGCTGCGCCAAGGCGAGCTGTGCCTGTGCCAGATCGTGGCCATGCTGGCCCTCGCGCCCTCCACCGTGTCCAAGCACATGTCCGTGCTGCACCACGCGGGGCTGGTGGAGAGCCGCAAGGACGGCCGCTGGATGTACTTCAGCCTGCCCGGTCCGGAGGGGCCGGAAGCGGCCCGCGGCGCCCTCGACTGGCTCGCGGCGGCCCTTGCGGAAGACCCGGAGATCGCGGCGGACAGCGCCGCCCTCGCGCGGGTGTGCTGTACGCCTCTGGAAGAACTCGCGGGCTGTTACCGTGGCTAGCGCCCCGCCGCGCAAGAGAGGAACGCAATGACGCGGAAGACGAAAGTGCTGTTTCTGTGCACCGGCAACGCATGCCGCAGCCAGATGGCGGAGGGCTGGGCCCGCGCCCTGAAGGGCGACGTGATCGAAGCCTACTCCGCGGGCATCGAAACCCATGGCCTGAATCCCCAGGCCGCGCGCGTGATGGCCGAGGCTGGCGTGGATATCTCCGGCCAGGCCTCGAAACACGTCGACGCCCTGGCGGACATTGATTTTGATTATGTCGTCACCGTCTGCGGTCACGCCAACGAACATTGCCCCGTGCTTCCGGGCAAGGCCCGCGTGATGCACCAGGGTTTCGATGATCCGCCCCGTCTTGCCGCCGGCGCCGCCACGGAAGAGGAGACCCTTGCCCCGTACCGGCGCGTGCGTGACGAGATCCGGGCTTTCGTGGAGACGTTGCCGGAAGCGTTGACCGGCGGCGGCCCGGCCCCGCCGGCCTCCTAACGCGCCCACAAGAAGCGCGGGACCCGGGGCGGCGGCATCGTTCGGCCGCCAAGAAGGCGCCAACACAATCGAAATAACGGCAACTCAGATCTAATTTAACCAGATTTAGGAGAGCCCGCCATGAAATCACAACATGTTTCCACCGACCCCGAAGCCATCCGCGAAGCCGTGCGCAACGCCTATGGCAAGGCCGCCGCTGGAGGCGGTTGTTGCAGCGGCGGCGGCGCGGCGGAAGAGGCGTCGTTATTCGCCCGCGCCCTTGGCTACGCCGGAGCGGATCTCGCCGTCTTGCCGGAAGGCGCCAATTTGGGCTTGTCCTGCGGCAATCCCACCGCCTTGGCGGAACTGCGGCCCGGCGAGACGGTGGTGGACCTGGGCAGCGGCGGCGGGTTCGACGTCTTTGTCGCGGGACGCAAGGTGGGTCCGGAAGGCCGTGCCATTGGCGTCGACATGACGCCGGACATGGTAAGCAAGGCCCGCCGCAACGCCCAGAGCTACGCCGAGCGCAACGGATTCGCAAATGTGGAGTTTCGCCTGGGCGAAATCGAGCATCTTCCCCTGGCGGACAGCAGCGTGGACGTGGTCATCTCCAATTGCGTCATCAACCTGTCGCCCGACAAGCCCCAGGTCTGGCGGGAGATCGCCCGGGTGCTGCGTCCCGGCGGGCGCGTGGCCGTGTCCGACATTGTGCTGCTGAAACCCTTGCCCGCGGAGCTGCAAGAAAACGAAGCGCTGCTCACCGGCTGCGTCGCGGGCGCGAGCCTGGCGTCCGAGGTCGAGGCCATGGCGGCCGCCGCAGGCCTGACAGGGATCACGCTGACGCCCAAGGAGCTCCAGTGCGGCGACAGCGACCCCTTTGCG
>SLHB01000316.1 GCA_007136375.1 Candidatus Hydrogenedentota bacterium | reverse complement strand
AGGTAGACGCTCTTCACCCCGCGCCGGGCCAGCGCCTGGCGAATCGCCCGCGCCTCGCCCAGGCCGTTGACCAACACGGCCATGTCGGAGGGCTTGAGCGGCTTGAAGGTGCTCTCATCCTGAAAGCCGGTTCGCTCCGCGCCCGAATCGTGGACCGTCTGGAAGGCGTAGGCGTCCTCCGCGTCGAACACCCCATACACCGTCTCTTGCATCCCGGGATCCGTGACGGCGATCCAATTCCGGGCCGCGGGATGATACCCGCTGCGCTCGGCGGCGGTGATCCCGTCGCTGGTGGACGGCGTGTAGACCCGCTGGTCCGGATGGTGGCGCCCGCCGGGATTGAGTTCGCTGCGGGCCCAGGGCGCCACCCAAAGCTCCTCGTCTCCCCGGTGCTCCACGCGCCACCGGACGCGTACGCTTGCTTCGTCCTCCATCGGCTCCACCGTCCGCGTCACGTAGAGGCCGTCGATGTTGGGGCCTTCGCAATCGTAGGTGTATTGGTACACGGGCCCGCCTTGGCCTCGGCCGATGTGCTCGAAGCGCTCATTTACGCGCCGGTTGGGCACGTAGTAGCTGCCCACGCCGAATCCCTCTTGCAGCATGCCCGCGCCGCCCACGGCGTCGCGCCCCGTGGCGAGAGAGCGGAACGCCTGCATGACGCCAAGCCCACGGGGCGCGAGCTCGACCTCCAAGTGTTGGCCCCGAATCTCGACGGGTTCCGTGAGAGCCTGGCCAGCCGCTGGGAATGACAGGAGCGCCACCATCATGGCGGACGCGGCCGCCATGGGCAGGACCGCGCGGGCGTTGGCCCGCAGGACCGCGCGGGCGTTGGCCCGCAGGACCGCGCGGGCTTTGGCCCGCAGGACCATGTGAACCTTGGCCCACAGGACCGCATGGGCCGCAGCCCATAGGGGCGCATGGGCCGTAGCCCACATACGAACGTTGAACATGATCTTCCTTGCGCCGTCTAGATTGTTGCAGAGTCCGTTCCGGCCGGTTCGCGGCCCGGAAAAGCGTTGGAGAGCCGGCGTCCGCCGGGGACGCCGGACACGATAGTACACCCTGGAATGGGCGTCTTTCCAAAAAGGCTGCAACTGTTCCAGTTTGGCGCCGCTTTGGCGAATGTTTCCATAGCCATGGTAAAGTTGACGCATGATCAATCTGACGTATCTGTTATTGACAAGCGCGATGGCCGTGCCGTCTGGGCAATTGGCCTACGCGGCGGATGACGGGAGCGGCGGCGCCCGCGTCCACGTCGTGGACCTCGCGAACGGCGAAGCGGTGGCCGTGGGACCCGGTCCCGCGGACGGCGCGCCGGTGTGGGCGCCCGATGGGGCCTGGCTGGCCTTCGAGGCCGCCCTGGAGGACGGGGAAGGCCGGGGCGTCTATGTCGTCCAAGCCGATGGCTCCGGCGGCCGCTTTCTGGACCATCAAGCCGCTCCATGGAACACCGAGCCGCAGTGGTCTCCGGGAGGGGACCGCATCGCCTATTCCGGCGGAGCAGGCCTGGCCCGCCGCGTTTTTGTATACGATCTCGCCGAAGACGCCGAAACCGTCTGGGGCGGCGGCCGGGAAGGGCTGTTGAGCCCGGTCTGGCTGGATGATGAGACCATCGCCGCCGCCGGCCTCGCCGGAACCCCTGGCCGGGACCTCAGCGCGGACATCTTCGCCGTCACGGAAACGGGCGCCGATCAGGTTCCATTGGAAGGGGGCGGCCGGCGCTATTTCGAGTGGTCCCTGGCCGTGAATCCCCAGCAACGGGAAACCCTCGCCTTTGAGTCGAACGATGGGGGATACCGCGACATCTTCGTCGCGTCCCGGGACGGCGCTTTCATCAACGTAAGCAACCACCGCGCCGCCGATTGGCGGCCCCAATGGGCGCCCGACGGCCAGTGGATCGCCTTCGAATCCTTCCGGAGCGGCCGTGTGGGGGTGCACCGGGCCCACATCGAGAGCCTTCGCGTCCACGATGTCGCCGTGGATGCGGCGTCGGACAATTGGGGGCCCGCCTGGTCGCCCGATGGCCGCTGGATCGCCTATGTGTCGGGGAATGGCGCGGCGAACCGGCTCCGCATCGCGGAGGTCCGGGGGGACGCCGTGCACGACGCGCCGGGCGCTGGAGCGCCCGTCTCGGCCCCCACGTGGCGGCCCGTGCCATGAGCGCCGCCGTTTCTTCGCGAAAAGCGTTTACCGCCGCGCCGCTACTGGCGATATTGCTGGCCTTGCTGGCGGCGCCCGGTGATGCCCGCGACGAAAGCGGGCGCCTGGACACCCTCATCTACCCGAGCGAAACCCGGCCCGTCATTGTCGCGCCCGGAGGCGAGTTCGAGGCGCGCTTGACGGAGGAGGCGCGGCTGCGCCTGCGGGGACCGGAGGCCACTTTGGCCCTCGCCGTGGAATGGGCGCCAGGGCCGGACGGCGGCGTCATCGCCGTGTGTCACCTGCCCAACGAGACGCCTTCCGGGGTGTATGCCATGGAGGCGCGAATAGGGGATAACGACTACCGGAACGAGCGCGCGGTCTTTGTGCGGTCCTCGTTTCCGGAATCCTACCTGGTCGCGCACATGGCCGATCCGGAAGCGGCGTTGACGGACGGGGAGAACGGAGAGGAGGGAAATCTGGAGGTTCTTGGGGATGTCGTCGCGGCCGTGAACGGATCCGGCGCGGATCTCCTGTTGATAACCGGGCGGCTCACCGCGAATGGCGCGCCCGCTGAGCACCGGGCCTTCCTGGACGTGGCGCGGGAAGCGGCGATTCCCGTTATCGTGGCCGCCGCCCGGAGCGGTCCCCCTGGCTTCGATGAAGCCGACGCCTTCGTGGGGCCGCCCGTGCAGCATGTCT
>SLHB01000091.1 GCA_007136375.1 Candidatus Hydrogenedentota bacterium | reverse complement strand
GGCCAGCATGACGCCCAGCGCCGCAACCACAAGTCCCGCCACGGCGGTCCACCGCCTCGCCATTCGTGTCCCGGGTTCGCCTACGCTCATGCCGGTCTCTCCTCCATTACGCGCCACGGCTTCAGGGGCTCAGTACCGCCGCGATCGCGTCCATAAGGACATCCTCGACTTCCGGGCTTACATTCGTAGCCCGGTCACTGGTTTCGTAGCCGCCTTCCTCGAAGGCCTCGGCGGTTCCGATGTATCCCGGGCCGTATTCGCCGTAGGCGGCCACGGCCACGGTGCGCTCCGGCAGCATGTCTCTCGCCGCAAGCTGGTACTCTACGAAGGCCTCGGCGGGAAGGTGAAGGACGCTCGCCGGACCAATATGAAGGCAGCTCACGTCGATACGCTCCCCCGCTTCGACACGGCGCAGCCAGGCAAGCTTCCGCGCGCTCGCAATCACCTCGCCCTCCGGTTCGCCTTCGGCCAAAACAGTCTCGTACGCGTCCGCGGACAGGTGGGCGCCCAAGGGAAGGCTGACCGGCTCCACGCGCCAGTCCACATCCTCTGGCGTGATGGGTACGCGGGCGGCCGCGTCCCAGGCGCGCGCCATGGCGTCGGCGAGCCGTTCCGCCAGGATCAAGCGGTTCTCGGGCGAGCCGTCGTTGTACTTACCAGCGCCCAGGTTTCCGCCCGCGCCGGTGAAATGAACATGCAGCGCCTGGGGCGCGGCCAACTGTCGCAGAAAACGCGCCACCCCCGGAAAGTCGGGATTCGGCACGCCCGTGCGGTAGTAACTCTGGGGATGCACAGCGTAGTAGGTCAGCGCCGCCACGGGTTCGTCTTCGTTCCAGAAGCCTACCAAGGACAACATCGGGTCGATCGCGCCCTCGGGCTCGGCGCGCAGCTCAGGGTCCCGCGTCGCCGTGTAGCGCATGGCGCGGACCGTCCCGTCCTCGCCGAGTATCCGCCGGTTCGACGCGACTTCATGGACCTCGGCCTCCCCCACGCCCAGGTGCGTCACGGGCTCGGCGTCGGCGAGAGAGTCCTCGACGGCCGCGGCCAGCCGGTCGATGACCTCGCGCGCAAAGGCGCCGTCATACTGGGCCGGTTCGTGTCCAAACTCCTCCAGAATCGCTTCCGTCGTAAAGTCACTGGCCGGCGCATCGTGCTGGTGGAGCGCGTGAAAGGCCACCCGCTCCACGGCCGTGCCCGCCGCGTCGGCCAAGGCCTCCCGAAAAGCCGCGTAGGCCTCGTTGGCCACGCCGATCCAGTCAATGGCGCACAGGACGATAGGGTCGCCCGCGCCCAACAGGACAACCCCCTTCGCCCGCAGCCCGAGGTCCCAATGCGACTCCGCCTTATCGTAGGCGAGTTCTGTTCCGATGGGCGGGGTCACGTCGATGTCAAAGACGGCAAGGCGCAACCCTTCGGTGGGTCCCGCTTCCTCCGCGGACGATCCGGCGTGGATCGCTGTGCAGCCGGCTATCAACAACGCCAAGAATCGCATGCTCATGGCCTCCATGGGGTTTGCGTGTCCGGCCGAGGGCCACGTCTGGTTTGTCCGCGCGTTCAGGATACCGGACTTCCCGCTCAAGCGGGCTATCCGGTATCCACTCCGAAAGAACAGACCGGATGATACCACGCCTTGCGGCTGCAAGCCGAAACGGTACCGCGCGCTACGAGTCCCTCATGGCCCTGCGCATGGCCGAGGCTTCGACCTCGCCGGCCGCGCTGGAAGTGATCATGGCCGCCGCGATCACAAAGCTGGAGATGGCGGGCGCGATGGCCCCCGCAAGAAGGTTGGCGATGGCCATGTATACGACGGCGAGACAAAACATTTCCCGGATGAAGAGGGCCCGGCGCATCCCGCCCTTTCTGACGCTGCCATGAATGATGGGCAGCAGCTTCCTGGGCTTCGGCGCCGATGGGATTTCCAGAGCTATTGAGACCGCAATGGCGATGGGAAAACCGATGGCGGGGTTGCCGGCGCCGCCAACAGGCAAGGCGGCCACGCATGCCGCCGCCGCGGCCCCGTGCAGCCAGGCCAAATAGGCTGGGCGCTGGAACATGTCATCCATAATGAATCCGTTATTCGCTCCGGAAGCCTTCGCGGCCCCCTGGAGGCCCCCCTGTCACTTCGTGGGGTTCACGCTGCCCACGACGCGGTGGAAGCCGAGATACGCGCCCCGGTCCGCCCGTACCGCCGCCGTCTCGCCCGGCCAGCCTTTCCCCGTTTCGTCGAGAAGCTCGCAGAACCGCAGCCAATCCTTCCAACCGTCCTCCAGACTGTCCGCTGCTTCTATGGAAATCAGGCCCGTTTGCGCCAAATGCCCGGACCACCAGTCCAGGGTGTGGAAGCTGAAGCATTCGCGCCCATCCCAGAAGTCTTCGAGCAAGTGGTTGGGCACGCCGCCGTCGAAAGGCTGCATGAGTCCTGGCACCGCTATGCCCAGGCAGCCGCCGGGCCGAATGTACGGCGCGAAGGTCCCGAGAAACAGGTCGTCCGTCCCAAAATAGTGGTAAGCGTCCACGCTCAGCGCGGCGTCGAAGAAACCGTGGGCGAATGGAAGTTTCCGGGCGTCCGCGTGGATGGGAAATACCCGGTCCGTTACCCCGGCGGCGCGGATCCGCTCCCAGTTATCCGAAGCGGAGATCCATAGATCCGTCGCCCAAACCTCCACGTCAAACGCCTGGGCGAGGAAGATGGAAGTCATCGCTTTGCCGCAGCCCAGGTCCAGCACGCGCATTCCTGGCTTCAACGGCGCCGCCTCCGTGAGCCACTCCATGAGCCACAACGGATTCGGACCCATCATGTTTTCGATAACCCGCGCGTCGTCGTAGGCGTTGCTGCGGGGATAGCGGGGAT
>SLHB01000501.1 GCA_007136375.1 Candidatus Hydrogenedentota bacterium | reverse complement strand
AGATCGGGCAAGACCCCGGCGATCCGGATGGCTTCGAGCCAAGTGGTTTGGATGAGCGCGGCGGCAATCACCAACAACGCCCAGATGATGTGTTTGGTCATCCATGCCTCAGGGGCCCGCCCAATGGACAGCGCGCCGCACCCAAGGGGGAAAGCGGCGCCCTCCACGGCGGCGTTCCCACGGGATTACGGCGCGAACCGCTCCTGCACGCTGCGATCGTCGGGCAACCCATACACAAAGCTTTCCTCGGCGTTAGAGGCCGCCGTCCCGGCCAGCTCCTCGGCCGACGGCGGCGCGGCGATGAGCACGAAGACCTCGTCAAGCCGGTAGGGATCGACCGCCGGCCGCACATGGGCTGTCTTCAGTAGCGAGCCGCTGTCGAAGGCGACCTCCGCCACGACGCCAATGGGATAGCCGCTGGGAAAGATGCTGCCTCCGCTGGTCACGAGGGTGTCGCCCACCCGGATGTCGTCCTTGATGTCCACGTATTGCATCGTGCTGACGGGGTTCATGGTGTTGCCGCTGCCCCGAACGATGCCGCGCACCCGGTTCCGCATCACCATCGCGCCGATACGGCAATTGGAGTGATGCAGGGTGTACACGTGGGCGAAGAAGGGTTCGGCGTTGGCCACGACGCCCACAACGCCGTCCCGCGTGATGACGCACATGGACTCGCGGATGCCGTGGACCGTGCCCCGGTCGATGGTCAGCGTGCCGTCAAAGCCCCGGCCGATGACCTCCGCTGGCTTCATCTCAAGACGGGATTCCGTCCGGGCGAAGCCGAGCATGTCGCGGAGGCGCTGGTTCTCCGCGGCCAGCTCCCGGTGCTCGGCGGAGCGCTGGGCGTACGCCAGCACCTCGCGCCGGAGCTCCTCTGCTTCCTTGCGGGCCGAATGGTAATCGAACACAAAGCCGCCGGTGTGCCGCGCCGTCTGCTTCGTCCAGCTAAGGACTTGCCACAGGGGATAGGCGCTGACGGAGACAGCGCCCCGCACGGCGTTTCCCAACACGGCCGCCTCCGCTCCCGTCCCAAGGGAAGCAAGGGAGATCAGCACCAGCACGATGAGAATAACCGTGGCGCGGTTCTCGCTGATACGCCGTGAAATAGACAAGACTTAGAACTCTTCGTCCCGGAAGTTCTTCAGGCCTTCCAGATACTTTCCGGTCCCCAAGACCACCGCGGTCAAGGGGTCCTCGGCAATTGTCACGTGGAGCCCGGTCTCTTTGGACAGGAGTTGATCCAGCCCACGGAGATGGGCGCCGCCGCCGGCCAGGACCACGCCCCGGTCCACGATATCCGCGGACAACTCCGGGGGCGTCCGCTCCAGGGTGACCCGCACCGCGTCGACGATGGCGCTGACGGGCTCGCGCAGGGCCTCCCGGATCTCCTCCGACGTGATCGTAAGGATCTTGGGCAGGCCCAGCACTTGATCCCGGCCTTTCACCTGCAATTCCAGCTCGTCCTTGAGCGGGAAGGCGGAACCGATGTCGATCTTGATCTCTTCGGCCGTCCGCTCGCCCACCATCATATTATAGGTCCGCTTCAAATGTTGAATGATAGCCTGGTCCATCTCGTCCCCGGCCACCCGGACCGATTTGCAAAACACAATGCCGCCCAGGGAGATCACGGCCACTTCCGTCGTGCCGCCGCCGATGTCCACGATCATGCAGCCTTCGGGCTCTTGCACGGACAGGCCGGCGCCGATGGCCGCCGCCATGGGCTCCTCAATGGTGAACACGCGCTTGGCCCCGGCCTGGAGCGCGCTTTCCGTGACCGCGCGCTTTTCCACCGCCGTGATGCCCGAGGGCACGCAAATCGCCACGCGAGGCCAAACGAGGTGACGCCGATTATGCACTTTTTGGATGAAGTACTTCAGCATCTCCTCGGTAACTTCAAAATCGGCGATGACGCCGTCCTTCATCGGGCGGATGGCGACGATGTTGCCCGGGGTGCGGCCAATCATGTTCTTGCCTTCGTTGCCCACGGCGCGCACTTTGCCAGTGTCCTTGTTGATGGCCACCACGGACGGCTCGCTCAGGACAATCCCCTGGCCCTTGACGTACACAAGGGTGTTCGCGGTGCCCAAGTCAATGCCCATGTCGTGGGAGAACAATCCCGGGACAAGCTTCATTATGCCACGCACAGTCGAATCCTCTGGTTAGCCCTTCAAGCTCGTTGCGGCTTTCGGATCGGAATTTGCTACTTTTTGCCGTCCCAGAACTCCCGATGGGCCACGCCTTTCATGGCTTCCGGAACAAACCTCACCGGCGGTTCACACAAACCGGCGCTGGGGTTCTCATACAGACGGGAGAATATGGATGGCTGCTCCCCGGGGACCGTCGCGCCGCCTTTCTTCCCCGCACGGGGCCGCGGAGAACAGGGATCCGGGCCTCCACGGCGTGACGGCGCTTTCCACGGTGGACACGCGCCAGACCGGACCCAGGAGTGCGCTTCCGCCGCCTTTTCACGCCCAGGCCAAGGCGGAACGCGGGAAATCGCAGGACAAAAGAGCGCCGCGCCGCTGAAGGCGCGCCCCGGAAACAGGCCTCCAACGTGGCCGCCGCGCAAAGCGAACGTCGCAAGGATACCGCATCCCCGGCGTCCTTTCAACAGCGCCGCAACCCCTTGGGGAGCGAGATGGCGAAAAGACCGCGCCGGTGGTTTTCCCTGGCTCTGGCGATGTGCTATCATCTGCCCGCAGAACGTGATCCTGACGAAGATCCGCGCCTTCCTTAACGGGCAAGAGGCCGCGCCGGAGCGAGACACTCCGCGCGTCCGCGCAACGCCTTTAAAGGAGCGCTTACGGCGGGCGCGCCGCCCGCCCATGGAGCTAAAGGACCGACATGATGAGGGGTT
>SLHB01000103.1 GCA_007136375.1 Candidatus Hydrogenedentota bacterium | reverse complement strand
CGGTCTGCCAGATGCCCGATACCGCCGTATACCAGATTCCGCCCGGGTTCATCACTTGCTTGCCCCGGGGCTGATAGCCTTCGTTGGTGGGGTCCCAGACCGCGACGGTTAGTTCTTGTGCGCCGTCAGCGTTCAGCGCGCTGGTGATGTCGAAGGAAAACGGGTTGTAGCCGCCCTGATGCCCGCCTACGTGGCGTCCGTTGACCCACACTTCCGTCTCCCAGTCCACCGCGCCGAAGTTCAGTTGGACGCGGTGGCCGTTCCATTCTTCGGGAACCTCGAAGGTCCGGTTGTACCACAGCCGTTCGGAGTCCTCCAGGACGCCCCCGACGCCGCTCAGCGCGGATTCGAAGGGGAATGGGACAAGAATGTCGCCATCAAACTCCGCCGGCATCGGCGCGTCCCGGCGGGTTACGGCGTAGTCCCACAAGCCATTGAGATTTTTCCATGCGTCCCGGACCATTTGAGGGCGAGGGTATTCGGGCAATACGTTTTCGGGATCCACGTCCGCGGCCCACGGCGTCATGATGGGCGCGTCGGCTGGCTCCCAATCCGCCGCGGCGACGCCGCCAACGCCGAAGGCGCAAAGCGCCAAAGTAATGCAGATACTTCTTCGTATGGTCATGAGCTTTCCTCCATGAAGGTTTTTTGGGGGAACGGGAAAACCAAGCGGGGGCCGGTCGGCGCGCCAGGGATACACGCCATCCGCCGCGGATGAAGTCCGCGCTAACAGCAATTCCCCCGCGCTCTGTTATGCCGGATAAAGGCAGGGCATTGCAAATAGAAACACAGGGAAGATTGCCGGGGCGCCAGGACCGGATGCTACGGCGGAGGGCTGGGTTAGGCCTTGGAAGAGGCGTCCGTTACCACGGGCATGGGCTCTTCGGCGTAGTGCTTCTGCCGTTTGCGTTTGGACCATTTGCGGGCCAAGGCCTCGCGGTGGCGCCATCTCCGATGGAACCACAGCCACTGGCTTGGATCCCGGCGGATGATGTCCTCCAGGGCTTTCTGGCAGCGCTGGGTGTTTCGGACGAGGCAATCGACGAAGGGTCCGTCCGTCTCCAATTCGACGGCCGGCAGGATTTCGAGGCGGTAGCCGCCACTGGGTTGGCGCTCCATAGAGGCGGGGTGGATTGCCGCCCCGGCGCGGATGGCGGCCATGACAGGGGCCACGCTGCCCCAACAGGGCTGGCCGAAGAATTCTATGGGAACCGCGCTCACGCGGGGGCTTTGGTCCACGAGCATGCCGACGAACCAGCCTTCCCGCAACCGGCGGATGATATCTACACCGGCCTTCTCCCGGGGGATGGTGTCCACCCCGTGGGAGCGGCGCACGCCGTCGACAAACGTGTGAAAGCGCGGATGGTCCATGGGACGGACGACGAGAGCGGGCTGGCAACCCAAGGCCACAATGGCGGGGGCCATCCATTCCCAATTGCCATAGTGTGCGCCAATGAAGAGGGCGCCGCGGTCCCGGTCAAGGTGCTCGGCGCCCCGCAATTCTATTTGTTCCTCAAGAAATTTGCCGTGAAGCCGTGGAATATGGATGAACTCCGCCGCGACAATGCCCATGTTCGCGGCGGATTCCCGAAGAATCCGCGTCTTTTCCCGGCGCGTGAGCGCATCCCCATAGGCCAGGTCCATGTTCGCCATGCCGACACGCCGCAGCCGGGGAACGATGTGATAGGCGATTCTCCCCAACCAGGCGCCGATGGCGCGGGAAACGGAAAGGGGCAGCAGACCCGAGATATGGGCAAATCCTATAGCTAGGATGGCGGCCAGCCAGTTCAACGCCGGATTGCGGCGGAAGGCCATATGGTTACGCCCTTATGGTCACGGTTTCGCCGATGTCCGGGGCGTACTTGTGGGCCACGCCATTGCTGTTGGCTTGCAGCCATTCGAGGGCCGGCGGGTCGCCATGGACAAAGACGACGTTCCGTGGGCTTGTCGACTGGATCACGTGGCACAAGTCGGCCCGGGGCGCGTGAGAGCTGAAAGCGAAGGTCTGGCGATTCGCCAGCGACACGGGCACTTCCCGGCCTTCCAACTCGAATCGGAGCTTGTCGCCCACCTCGGCGTGGAGCAGCTTGTAGCCAAGCGTGTCCGGGTCAAGATAGCCTACGAAGAAGATACCATGATGATCATGGCAGACCATCTCCTGGGCGATCATGGCGGAGGGGGTGTTCTCGACCATCATGCCCGACGTGGCCACAATGATCGCCGGCTCCCGAAGGAGGTCCCGGGTCACCTTCGGATCCCAAACATCGCCGATCCGCTTGAACTGATAAAGCGGGCTCAAATTGGCCTCGGGCCGGAGGAACTCGGAATACCGGTCGTAAACTTCGTAGATGGCCCTGCCCAGTCCGGACGCGTACACGGGGACCTCTGGGAGCTCTCCGGCGCGCTGCATCCGGTCGATGATGTTCAGCAGCTCTTGGGTCCGGCCCAAGGCGAAGGCGGGCACAAGCGCCACGCCCCCGTTCTCGACGACCTTCCGTATCTCCGCGCAGAAGCGCTGAATCTCGCTGTCGAAGGTCCATTGTTCATCGTCGACATGGGCGCCGCGGGTGGACTCGATGATGAGGGTGTCCACCTTAATGCTCGGATCCAAGGGCCGCAGGCCGCTCATGAGTTCCTGATCCGTAAGGCAAATGTCGCCGGTGTAGTAGATCGTGTGGTCCGGGAGTTCGAGGAGGACGCCCGCGCTGCCGAGAACATGGCCCGCATGGATGAAGGTTGTCTTGCACGGGCTGTTCCAGGAGGTGGTGAAGGCGGCGTCGTAAGCCATCCCGGTGCAGTGACGGATGGCGAAATCCACGTCGCTGTGGGTGTACAACGGATAGTCGCGGATTCCCCGTT
>SLHB01000523.1 GCA_007136375.1 Candidatus Hydrogenedentota bacterium | reverse complement strand
GCCTCCGCCGCGGGCGGAGCATCCGTTCAGGGGCCACCCGTAAGGTGAGATGGCAATTCCCGAAATCGATAAGGCGCATTTGCCCCGGCACATCGCCATCATCATGGATGGCAATGGGCGCTGGGCGCACCAACACGGCAAGAGCCGCGCGGAAGGGCACGAGGCCGGGGCGAAGAGCGTGCGCGCCGTGGTGGAAGCCTGCCGGGAGCTTGAACGGGTGGAAGCCTTGACCCTGTACGCCTTCTCCACGGAGAACTGGCGCCGCTCCCAGGGCGAGATCGACACCCTGTTCCAGTTGTTGAGCAAGTACATCAGTCTAGAGCTGGACGAGTTGCATAAGGAGGACATCCGGGTCTCCGTCATGGGCCGGATGGAGGGCCTTGGCGAGCAGGCGCGGCGGGATCTCGAACGCTGCATCGCCTTGACGGACCAGAATAAGTCGATGCTGCTGAACATCGCCATCAACTATGGAGGCCGGGCCGAGATCGCTGACGCGGCCCGCTCCATCGCCGCGGAAGCGGCGCGCGGCGCCCTCGCGGTGGAGGACATTGACGAGGCCTGTTTCGCGCGGCATCTCTACGTGCCAGACCTGCCTGAGCTCGACCTGCTCATCCGGACAAGCGGCGAAATGCGGCTCAGCAATTTCATGCTGTGGCAGGCGTCCTACGCCGAGTTCGTGGCCATGCCGACGCTCTGGCCGGACTTCCGCAAGGAGCACCTCCTCGAAGCCATCGCCCTTTACCAGTCCCGTCACCGCCGCTTCGGCGGGCGCTGACGGGGTCTCGAGGAAACGCCCATGCGGCCGCTAGTGGTCCGGATAATCACGGCGAGCGTGGCCCTGCCCGCCGTGCTGTTCCTCGCGTGGCGTCCAGAACTCCGTCCGGGCTTTACACTGCTGGTGTCCGTTCTGGTGGCGGTCGGACTCTACGAATACTACGCCATCGTCCGCGCCCGCGCCATCTCGCCCGAGACTATTGGCGGCATCATCGGCGGCACGGCCGTGGCGTTGAGCGGCCACTTCAACGACCCGGCTCTGACCGGCTTGTTCCTCTACGCCGGGTGCCTCATGGTTTCCGTGTTGCATATTGTCCGCGGACAACACAGCGTGGCGGGGCTGGCCAGCTCCGTGTTTGGCGTGTTCTATGTCGGCTGGCTTGGCGGTCACTTGACGCTGCTCCATAGCGAACCCGGCCAAGGGGCGGGTTTGGTGTCCCTGTTGTTGGTGGCCGTCATCTTGACCGACACCGGCGCGTACTTGATAGGGTCATTGGCAGGCCGCCACAAGATGGCCCCGAAGGTCAGCCCAAACAAGACCTGGGAAGGGGCCGTGGGGGGATTCTTGTTGGCTTTGGCGGGCATGTTCGTTATGTACCACATAACGTCCGCGGCGGCCCCGAACCTCTTGCCCGATTGGCGCATGAGCGATTATCTGCGGGCGGGCGTCCTTATTTCCCTGGCGGCCCAGGCCGGCGACCTGGCCGAGTCGTGTCTGAAGCGCGACGCGGGCGTCAAGGATTCGGGGGGCCTGTTCCCCGGACATGGTGGCGTACTGGACCGTTGCGATGGATTCCTTTTCGCAGCGCCCATGCTTTACTATGTGTACAGTGTGTAGGATCTAGAGACGGCGCGCACGCGGCGGCGCGCCGCCAGTAGGCGGGCGGCTTATACGGAAACACCAAGGTTGAGACATCATGCTTGAAGAAGATGCGGCGCGTATAGCCGATTTTGAACAACGGCTGGCGACTTTGCGGGAAGCCCTTAACGTCGAGGACGTGAAGCGGCAAATCGCGGAGTTGGAGGCCGAAATGTCGGCGCCTGGTTTTTGGGATGATCAGGAGCACGCCCAGACTCAGATTCAACAGCTCAAGTATCTCAAATCCATCGTGACGGCCCCGGACGAGTTGCATGAAGAATTGCGGGACGCGCGTGAACTCACGGAGTTGGCGCAAATGGAGCAGGACTCGGGCCTGGAACCGGAAATCGCCGCGTTGACCGGGAAACTGGAAGACAAACTCCGGCGGCTGGAGATCAACAGCCTGTTTTCGGACCCCCGGGACAACAAGGAGGCCATTGTGAGCATCCACCCGGGCGCGGGGGGGACCGAGTCCTGCGACTGGGCGGAGATGCTTTACCGCATGATTGTCCGGTGGTGCGAGCGTCACGAGTACAACGTGGAGACAGTCGACTATCTCTATGGCGAAGAGGCGGGGCTGAAAGGCGCCACGTTGACGATCTCCGGTCCGTTCGCGTATGGGCGCCTAAAGTCGGAAGCGGGCGTTCACCGGCTGGTGCGGATCTCGCCCTTTGACGCGGCGAAGCGGCGGCACACCTCCTTTGCGGCCGTGGAAGTGCTCACGCAGGCCGATGAGGACATCCAGATCGAGATTCGCGAGGAGGACTTGAAGATGGACGTCTTCCGGGCGAGTGGACCGGGCGGTCAGAAGGTGAACAAGACCAGTTCCGCCGTGCGGTTGACCCACGCTCCTTCGGGCCTCGTCGTCGCATGTCAAACCGAGCGCTCGCAGCACCGTAACCGCGACATGGCCATGCAGCTCCTGAAGGCGCGCCTCTATGACATTGAGATGAAGAAGCAGGAAGAGGAGCTGGCGGCGCAGCGGGGAGAGCAACAAGAGGTGGCGTGGGGGAGCCAAATCCGGAGTTATGTCCTCCATCCCTACCAATTGATCAAAGACCATCGGACCGGCGTCGAAACCGGGAACGTGGAGCAGGTTCTGGATGGCGACCTGGATCTTTTTATCGAAGCGTATTTGAAGTGGAATCTCGAGCGGAAAGGCGCGCATTAGTTCATGGACCAGACGGAACACCATTCCACGGAACAGGATCTCATCCAGAACCGTGTCGCCAAGCTT
>SLHB01000207.1 GCA_007136375.1 Candidatus Hydrogenedentota bacterium | reverse complement strand
GTCCCGGGCCACATGTCGTTCAAGGTAGAGCTCGTACTCCCATATCGCCCGGTGCGCGACGTTGAAGAGCAACACGCCGCCCGGCGGCATGTGTTCGCCGGCCTTCTGCAGCATGCGTTCGGCGGCCCGGCTGTAGGGCACGCCGGAAGACCACGGGTGGGCAAAGCTCATCTGCCAGACGCCCGGCGGGCCCATCGCGATAAAGTGCGCGAGCGCCGCGATGACGAGCCATCGCGTCAGCTTCGCGGCGCGGGCGTCGTGGCGGCCTCCCCGTTGCGCCGCCCGCCGCCGGAGCGCCGCCATGAGCGCCAGCAAGACGGCGAGGCCCACAAGGCCACAGGCGACGAAGAGGACTAGGCTGCTGCCAGGCTCCCAGAATCCCACCCAAGGCCCGGTCAGCCAATGGCCCGTCCATGGCAACCACCAAAGGATCAGCAGGATGGCAAAGCCCGCGGCGCACAATACCAGGGCCCCATTGTCACGGCTCTCGGGGCCGTTGGCGCCGTGCCTCCGCGTCCAATTGAGCAGCCGACCGCTTTGGCAGGCCATCACCACGGCGAGACCCGCGAGTCCATGGATCATCAGCCGCATGTCGTGAACGTCCGGCCACGGCAACAGCGTGGCCACGGTGGCGGCGAACAGCGCGAGGAGGCCGAGTTGCCAGCGTGCCTCCGGGGGCAAGCGGCGTCGTCTAAAGTAACCCGCCAATCCGGCGATGAAACAGGCGGCGAGCACCGGCAGCAACACACCGTAGTTCCATAGCGCGCGCTCCACGAGGAAATGGACCCGCTCCGCCAGCGCCGCGCTAAGCTCAAAGCGGTATCCCTCGGTGAACCACCCTTCGTCAATGGGATTCGACGCGATAAGCGCCCACAGGCCGAGGCCGAGGGCCACGCTTCCGCCCGCGTGGACGGCGTAAATCTGTCGGCGGGCGGGCGATGCGTCCGGCGCCATCAACAGCGCGGCCGCGCAGAAAGCCGGTACAGCGGAGATGGCCGTCTCCTTCATGCCCAGGGCCACGGCCAACGCGCCCAGGGAGAGCCCGGTGTAGCGCCAGTGGCGTGGGGGGCCGCCTGGTTCGGCGGAGGCGGCCTCCCGGTCCGCCCGCCAAAGCCAAAGAAACGCGGCGATGATGGCCCAGAGCATCTGCGGCTCTTGGACGTGCATTTTGTAGAGGCCGGGACTTGCAGGCCAGAAGAGCAACAGAAACAGCCCGGCGAGCAAGGGGGCCCGGGGTTGGGGGGTCAGGCGCTGGGTGAGCGAATAGAGGGCGTGGAAGACGCCGAGCCACATGGCGAGATTGATGAGACGCCGAAGGAGGAAGCTCTCGCCCGAAACGAGATAGACGAGATACATGTACGGCCAGAACAGAGGCCGGGTCCTGCCCGCCGCCGCGTCCCAGGAGAAATTGAACATCTCGCTGAAGATCGCCCGGTCGCCCTCCACTATCCGTTCATGGATATGCGCTCCCACTTCCACAATGAAATTGTCATCCGAAAAGTCGGGCCCGACGGGCAGGGAAGGGGCGCTTACAAGGACGACGGCGAGGGTGAGAATCAGCCGCTGCCAGAAGTGGACGCCGGGCCGGCGGCGACGGGGCGACGGGGATTCCGCTTCTGGGGCGGCGCCTTGCGGATGAGGCATACATGTTGATTTGGCCATTATGAGAACCGATTCCACACCAACGGTCTAGGGGGCGCGAAAGCAAGCGCGGCGCGCCGCTGCGTCGAGATCCCCCGGCCAGTCCGCGCCGAAACGGCCGTATTCTAGCGTATTCCTTAAGACAATTTCAGCCAGATAGTGAACGACGATCTGCAAGTCATGTATGATATACTCCATACTGCGTTGGCCGCGGCCCTTGCGGCGCGCACACGAAGCTTCGGCTACGGAGAGCGTTGTGCATTCGACAAAGCGGAACGAGCAACCCCAGGAAACGGACCAGACAGCCCGCCCGGCGTTAGCGGGCCTGTACCGTGCATCGCTGGTGACGCCCGTTTTCAACGAAGAACAACGCCTAGCCTCCACCCTTGCCCGGCTTCATGAATACGTCACCGGCTGTCGTCCAGGTAGCGAGGTGCTCCTCGTCCTTGACGGATGCACGGACGGCTCGGCGGAAGTTGCCCGGCGCTTTCAGGAGATCCACGGCGCGGAGTATTTGACCATCATCGAGACGTCCGGAAATCGCGGCAAAGGCGCCGCCGTTAGGCTGGGCGTGGAGCGCGCGCAAGGCAGCGTGATCGGCTTTACCGACGCCGATCTGCCCTACGGAACGGAAGGGGTGGACCGCGCCCTCCAATGCTTCGAAACCGGTGAACCGCCCGATGTCGTGATAGGCTGCCGGGATCTTCCCGAATCGGCGTTCAATGTCCGCGCGCCCCTCCGCCGCCGCGCCGCTGGGCGGTTGTACTCATGGCTCGTCCGCGCCACGGTGCGCCCCGGCGTCAGCGACACGCAATGCGGCCTGAAGTTCTTCCGCGCGCCCATCGCGAAGGAGATCTTCAGCCGCGTCACCATCCCCGCCTTCGGCTTCGACGTGGAAGTGATGTACATGGCCCGCCGCAACGGCCTGTGCGTGCGGCGCATCCCCGTGCGCCTCGTCAACAACCACGATACGAGCGTCCGGCTCGTTCGCGATTCGCTGACCATGTTCGGCGACCTCTGGCGGATTCGCGCCAACGCCCGCGCCGGCCGCTACGATTTCGCCGCCGCGCCGCGGCCCCATGGCGCCGGAGAAGAGCCCACGCGGACCCATGGTGTCAAAGCTCTTTAGAAATGTCCCCTTGTTGGACTCGTTGGAAATGTCCCCTTGGCTGCTGTTTTGGGTGTGGTATATTGGCCTCGCCTGGCCGGAGGATAGGGCTCCGCTGGAGAGCGC
>SLHB01000032.1 GCA_007136375.1 Candidatus Hydrogenedentota bacterium | reverse complement strand
CATCGGCATCCTCGCGGCCATTTTGTTGCCTGCTTTGGCGCGGGCGCGCGAAGCCGCGCGGCGCGCAAGCTGCGCCAGCAATCTGCGCCAGTACGGCGTCATCTACAAGATGTACGCCAACGAGAACCGCGGCGGCCTTTTTCCGCCCGGGGCCCTTTACAGAGGCCCTCAGTACAATCACATGATGTCGTACAACTCGGGGGCGCTCTACCCTGACTACTGGAACGATCCGGCCATTGCGCGCTGCCCAAGCGACCCCGGCGCGGCGCTTGCCTGGCTCGATCCCCAGATAGACGACGATTTTCCGGCCCAAATTGAACGGATCGCCTCCTCCTGGGAGGGCTCACAGGCCGAACGGAACCTGTGCCTCCACCAGAAGCTCTCGATGTCCGTTTCGTACTACTATTTCCCATATGTCGTGCGAACGGCCAGCGAGATGAACCAACTCTACCACTCCAGTTGGTGGGCCTTCGCTTCATCGGGAGCGGACGGTTCGAGCGGCTTCGTCGAGGTGGCGGCGGCTGGCGCGCTGAGCCATGTGGACGACACCTGCCAAGACGCCGTGGGATGGTTTCGAAATGGGCCTACGGGCGTGATCAACGGGCAGAGCGACATCCCCGCGGAGTTCGTTTACAACCCAGACTGGCCGAGTGATGACGGGGCGACGCCTGTAGGAACGACGGTGGGCAACCGGCTTCGAGAGGGCATCGAGCGGTTTTTCATCACCGACATCAACAATCCGGGCGCGGGCGCGCAGGCCCAGACCAATATCGTTGTGATGATGGACAGCATCTCCCAATACGGCGGCGACCAACCGGGCGTGGGAACCGACACCGCGCGGTTCAACCATTCCCCAGGCGGTTCGAACATCTTGTTCATGGACGGCCATGTTCGCTTCATCCGCTACAATGGCGGCGAGCCGCCCTTGAACATCAGCGAGCTTCCGGATAACGCGGCCGGCGCGGCGCAATGGGAAGGCATGTATCAGGTGTTGCGGGCCTTCTCCATGTTTGGCGGCTTCGGCTGAGCCTTTCGCAAAGGGCCGGTTCGCCTCCTGGACGTCCGGCCCACTAGCTACTGGAACAAGGCGGTCCGGCGGATCCACAAGACCCGCCGGACCGGCCTTTCGCATTTTTGGAATTCGCTCCTCCATCCACGCGCCCCAGCGGATGCGCCCATCCCCGCGGCCGGCCCCAAGGCCCGGCCGCATTTTCTCTGCTTTTGGCGATCCATCACGGAACATCCGCTATTGACATAAGCAGACTAAGCTGCGTTATGCTCTTATGTCGCCTATCAGACATATTCCTGTTGGGCGCGATGACTTTCCATTTACGGGGCGCGGGGTCACGCCGCACGAAGGATCGCCGAAGGAGGTGACGTCAAACCACTCAAACGCCGGCCTACCCAGCAAGCATCGATTCGGGCATATTGAGCCTGCCACTACGCAGCAAGGAGGAGCCATGATGCGGAAGCGCAGACGAGGTTTTACGCTCATCGAACTGTTGGTGGTGATCGCCATCATCGGGATCTTGGCGGCCATTCTGTTGCCGGCCTTGGCCCGGGCGCGCGAGGCGGCGCGGCGCGCGAGCTGCGCCAACAATCTGCGGCAATTCGGCACCATCTTCAAGATGTACGCCAACGAAACCCGGGGCGAGTACTTTCCGCCCGGCATGTATTACCGCGGCCTCTTGGAGGATCGCTTGTTCGGCTTCCGGGCGGAAGCGCTTTATCCCGATTACTGGAGCGATCCCGCAATCGCCCGTTGTCCGAGCGACCCCGGCGGCGAGATGGACATCCCCGTCACCATTGAAACGGACTTCGGAGAACAGATCCAGCGGATCGCCAACAGTCCTTATGGCGAGGATTGGGAACGGACGTTGTGCATGATGCATCTCCTGTCCCATCCCGTATCGTACTACTACTATGCCTACACCGTCCGTACGGGCAGCGAAATCGCCATGCTCCTGTACGAACTCGAAGACGAGGCGGCGCCCAGTTGGCGCGGCGTGGGCCAGTATCATCAGCTTGTCCCAGAAGGCGGGCTCACGCATGTGGACGCTTCCTGCAGTTCGGATATTGGCTACATGACGACGGACGATGGACGCGTCTTCGCCCAGGGCGACATCGTCGGCGGCTACTGGGCCGAGGGGCCATGGATTGGCGATGGGCGCACGCGCAACGACCAAGGAGGAGACATCCGGCCCATATGGGAGCAACGGGTCCGGGAAGGCGTTGAGCGTTTCTTCATCACCGACATCAACAATCCAGGGGCTGGAACGGCGGCGCAGACCGAGATCGTCATCATGAAGGACACCGTCGGTTTCGAGCGCGAACACTACTACGGAGGACAGGGAACACAGAATTTCAACCACGTGCCCGGCGGCAGCAATATTCTCTACATGGACGGCCATGTGCGCTTTGTCCGGCTGGAGGCGGAGCCGCCCATGCTGCTGAACAATCTCCACCCCGAGGCTATCGCGGGATGGCTCCACTACGACGTGCCGTACATCACGCACCACTGGGTCCTGTCTGGCGGCACGGGCTGAACTCCGCCCTTCGGCGCCCGCGCCAAGACAGTCCCGCATTCCCGGCTGGGCCGGCTCCTGGACGGAGCCGGCCCAGCTTCGTGTCTCCGGACGGCGTGTTGATTTCCGGCAGGACGCTCGTCATTCGATCCAAGAGTTATGAGACTCCCTCGTTCAACGTTTCGCGGGCTGCGGGAGGGTTGGACGAAGGAACACGCTGCGGGTACACTGATGGCGCTCCGGCCGGGCGCGAAGCCGGGCCGACAGCATCGGCCGCATGAAGCGGAGGCGACCGAATCTATCCGCAGCCGAAGAGGGCAACACGCGTATTGTGACAGCCGCTGTAGTGT
>SLHB01000482.1 GCA_007136375.1 Candidatus Hydrogenedentota bacterium | reverse complement strand
GGGAAAGCGCCGGCGCGCTGGGGTGAGTTCCCGCCGAAAGTGAGGACGCCATGTTAGGGTTTCTATTCCTCTTGGCCTTGTTGGCCACCCTTGGCTTTATGGTGCTCGGCAGCCGCTTAAGCGCGCTACGCGCTCGCCTTGACCGGCTGGAGGGACATTACTCCAAGACCGTGAGCCACCGCAAACAGCAAGCGGCGGCGATGCAGCGCGATATCGACGCGCTGTGGACAGCGCTGGAACGGGCGGGCGTCGTCAAGAAGGAAGACCGTCCCGCCGAGCCGCCCGCGGAAAAAGAACCGGCCGCCAAGGCCAAGCCAGCGGCGCCCCGGACTGTTGAGACAAAGCCTGTACGGCCACCCGCGCCCAGACCGTCCGCGGACATGACGCCGCCACCTCCCGCGGCGGCGAAGCGGCGCGAGGCCCAGCCGGTCTATAAGGAAGCGAGACCCCCTTCCGGATCAACGAAACCCTCGGCTCCGGCGCCGGCGCCGCCCCAAACGCCGAAGGGACCCGAAGCGCCCGCGCCGACCCGGGGCGGATCGCCTTGGGACAAGCTGCCGTCGCTGGAGTACATGCTGGGCACGCAATGGCTGGCCCGCGCCGGCGTGGTGTTGATTCTGGTGGGCCTCGGCCTCCTGCTCCACTACATGTATGACACAGTGATCCTGGGCCCAGTGGGCCGGCTGGCGCTTACGGCAATGGCGGGCGCGGCGATGGTGGCCGCGGGCGAGTACTTCCGCCGCAAACCCTATGTCGTGCTGTTCCAGACGCTCACCGGCGGCGGGATCGGCGTTTTCTATCTGTGCGTCTTCTTCGCCCACCACATATTCGATTTGGTGGGCCTGGAAACGGCGGCCGTGCTCGCGGTGGGGGTAACGGCGGCGGCCATCCTCTTGGCGGTGATCCATAACGCCCAGAGCATCGCCTTGCTCGGCCTCGCGGGCGGTTTCCTCACCCCCTTCCTATTCTCCGATGGGGGCAACCAACCCTACGCGCTGTTCACCTACGTGACGATTCTCAACGGCGTGGCCGTTGGCGTCAGCGTGTTCCGGCGCTGGCAGTGGGCGAACCGCTTGGCCTTGAGCGGAACGGCGCTGCTCTACTTCGCCTGGTACGGCGTCCACTACACGCCCGCGGATTTAGCCCCCGCTCTGCTCTTCACCACGGTCTTCTACCTCATCTTTCTGGGCGCGCCGTTGGCGCATAGCTTGGCGCAACGCAAGCCAGAGGGCGCCGAAGGCCTCGCCGTCATCGGCGTGGGCGCGGCCATCTGGCTGTTGAGCTATTACCTGCTTCTATATCAGGACTACCCCCGTGCCCTGGGCTTCATTGTGTTGGCGAAGGCGGCCCTGTTGATCGGCGCGCACCGCCTGTGGGTCCAGCGGGTTCCCACGGACAAGCTGACGGGACAGAGCCTCCTCGCGATGAGCCTGCTCCTCATCGCTCTGGCGGTCCCCCTGCAACTGGAGTTGTACGGCGTGGCCATCGGCTGGGCGGTGCAGGGCATTGTCCTGGCCTACGTGGGCGCGCGTTACGGGAACCGCATCTGCAACGTGTCTTCCATGGCCGCGCTGGCCCTGGCGGCGGGAGGATTGGCGTACCAACTCGTTCTAACGCTCGCCCCCGGTGAACACGGATTCTGGGCCGTGTGGTTCCTCCACGAGGACGCGTTTCGGCCGTTGTTGAATCCGGCCTTTGGCGCTTGGGCCATGGTCGCCGCGGGTTGCGCCGCCAGCGCTTGGCTTGCCGTCCGCTTTCGAACGGAGGGCGGCGCGTTCGATAGCCTCCCCATCGCCGCT
Source organism: Candidatus Hydrogenedentota bacterium (assembly GCA_007136375.1). Lineage (GTDB taxonomy): Bacteria > Hydrogenedentota > Hydrogenedentia > Hydrogenedentales > SLHB01 > SLHB01. Next base: position 9,477 of record SLHB01000482.1, on the reverse strand, counting down.
GGACTTCTGGGGTACGCCCTCCTTTGCTTCGCGCTCACGTCGGAAACAGCGGCGCACTGGCTGTTGAACCGGGGAGATTTGGCCGCAGAGATGCAGCGGGTCTTCATTGTGAACAGCCTGGCTATCCTGTGGGCGGGCATCGCCTTAGCGACGGCGTTCACTGTCGCCAGGCGCGTTCCATCGATGGCGCCGCTCGCATGGATCGCGTGCGCCATTCTGGGCCTCGTGTTTGCCGCGGGCGTGGCGGCTTACGAGGGCGCCGCGCCTTGGCTGAGCGCTAGCTGGGCCTTCTGGAGCCGCCTCGCGGTTCCGGCCGCGATGGCTGGGGTCCTGTGGATCCTGTGGGATCGTGCGGGCCGGCCTGCGCGGCAGACGTTGGAATGCGCCGCTCACGGAACGCTTGCGTGTTTGATGGCCTTGGAGTGTATCCGTTGGACAGGCGCTTCGGAGGCGGTGGCCCAGGCCCACGCGCCAAGCTTCATCGCCATGGCCTGGGCGGCCCATGGGTTGGCGGCCCTTTGGCGCAGCCTGCCGCGGGGCAGGGAAGCGGGGCTTTGGAGCGCGCACGCCCTCGTCATGGGCGCCGCGCTGGCCGCATGCGCCGGTTTGCCGCTGCAGGACGATGCGTTCAGCCCAATTCTAAACGTGTCCTTCCTGGGTTGGGCGGCCGTGATTGGCGCGGCCACGGCGGGCGCAATGCTGATTCATCGCTGCGACCCGCTCCCCGAGGCGTGGCTCAAGGACGGGAAGATCGCGCTTCTGGTGACGGCCTATGGGGCCGGATGCCTGTTGCTGAGCTTCGAGACGTACTACCACTGGCAGTACAACCGGCCGGACCTGAGCGCCGATCTCCGGAGCGTGTACATCTTCAATAGTCTCTGCTTGCTCTGGGCCGTCATCGCCATTGCAACGGCGGCGGCAAGCCGGCGCATGGGCCGAATCGCGGCGACTCTGACCGGAGTGGCCTGCGCCGTGGCGGGCCTCGTGTTTGCCGCAGGCGTGACGCATTACGAGGGCGCCAGCCCTTGGCTGGGCGTTAGCTGGGTCTTCTGGAGCCGGCTTGCCGTGATCGCGGCCTTCTTCGCCGCCATACGGCTCCTGCGGAACCCGAGCCGGGAAATCCTCCAACTCCTGGAAGGCGCGGCCAACGCCGGTCTGGCCATCCTCCTCGCGCTGGAAAGCCTGCGGTGGGCTGGCGCCACCGCGCTAATCGACCGGGACATGGGCAACGGCCTGATCAGCGCCCTCTGGGCGATCCAGGGCGCGACGCTCACCTGGCGCGGCTTGGTGAGAGACTACCCCCTCCGGCGCTACGCGGGCTTTGCGCTCTTCGGCCTCGCCGTGGCCAAGACTGTTGTGTGGGATACGGCGGGCCTGGACGGCGTGTACCGGATCGTGTCATTCATCGGCAGCGGATTCCTCCTCCTGGTCGCCGGTTATCTTTATCAACGCTACAGCGAGAAGTTGCTCGGCGCGGCGGCGAACGAGGCGGGCCATGAGAAACCTTAGCACGGCGGCGATCTTGCTGGGTCCCCTGCTGGCGGTAAGCGCCTTCGCGGCGCCGCTCGGCGAGGGCTGGCGCTGGATGTGGCCCGTGGATGCGGACATTGAGGAAAGGGCTTTCGTACAGCTCCCCTTGACGCCGTCCATCGTGGATGGCGCCGCGCCGGATCTTCGGGATCTGCGCCTCGTCGACGGGGACGGGCGCGCGGCGCCCTACGTCCTCCAGGCTCCCGGGGCGCGGGACAACAGCGAACTCATTGAGATCTCCACCGTGGAATGGGAAGTGTTCGTGGATGGCCCGGAGCAGCGCGTCGCCATCGATCTTGGAATGCGCAATCTCCCCGTTCAAGCGTTGGACGTCGAGATCGCGGACGCCTTGTTTCACCGGCCCGCCCAACTGTTGGGCCGCGGCGGAGCGGAGGATGGCTGGGCCACCATCCGCCGGGGGCGCCTCTACCGCGTGTTGGAAAACGGCGATTCAGCGCGGGAGCGGACGGCGTTCACGGACCTCAAGATCCGATTCCGGTTTTTGGAAGTCCGCATTGACAACGGTGACAATCCGCCCCTCGACGTGACAGACGTAACGGTGAAACGGCGCGCGGATCTGGGACGCCTCGTTTTCGAGTATACGCCCGGCCAGGAATACCGCCTCTACGGAGGCAACCCCGCGGCGGAGGCGCCGGACTACGACCTCGCCCGGGCCGCGGCGCCCTTGCTGCGCGAGCCGGACTTGCCCGCCGTCCAGGCAGGAGAGCGGGTCCGCGTAGACGGCGCCCGCGCGCGGCCTTGGACCGAACGATACGGCCCCGCTGTACTCTGGGCGGCCCTCGTCGCGGCAGCGGCGATCTTGGCCTTCGCCGTGCGCCGGGGCTGGTCCGGAGACGCCGCCTAGGGAGCGGCTATTCGAGGGTTTCGGCGAGAATCTTGTCGGCGCGCTCCTTGCGGTACCGGGCCAGCTTGTCGCGCAAATCCGGACGCTGGTTCGCCAGCATGGCCACCGCGAGCAGACCGGCGTTGGCCGCGCCCGCCGCGCCAATGGCCAAGGTTCCCACGGGAATGCCGGCGGGCATCTGCGCGATGCTGAGGAGCGAGTCCAGCCCCTTGAGCGACGCGCTTTCGATGGGCACGCCCAACACCGGCCGGAGCGTGTGCGCCGCGATGACCCCCGGCAAATGGGCCGCGCCGCCCGCCGCGCCAATGTAGACCTCGACACCTTGCGCCTCCTTCTCCTTGATGTATTCCGCCAATTCCGCGGGCGTGCGGTGGGCCGACAACACCCGGCATTCGTAGGGGACGCCGAACTCACGGAGGATGGCGGCGCACTTCTCCATGACGCCGCTCCAGTCCGACTTGCTGCCCATGATCACGGACACCAGGGGCGTTTCGCTCATCTTGTTCTCCTTGTCTGCGGTTGCGTGGCGCGCGCCACGGGAGGCGGAAGGGTTCGCGGCGCCCGGCGCGTTCCCGGGCTCGCGCGCCAATCCTAGCGCCCGCCGGACCGGGCGTCAAGGTCTTTCCGTCGAATTGGCCCCGAATCCGGCCCATAGTGCGCCGCAATCCCCTCCGAAATGTGGGATTCCGCGCCCGATTCCACGGCCCATGTTCCGGCGGCGGCATGACGCCGGGCGCTTTATTTTCGGCTTGACTTAATTAAGCTAGCGCTTTATAATAAGGCCATGGACACGTTTCAAGCGCTCAGCGATCCGACACGGCGCGCCATCGTGGCGATGCTCGCCCAAGGCGAGCGGTCGGCCGGCGAGATCCGCGCCTGCTTCACCATCAGCGCGCCGGCCGTCTCGCAACACCTCAAGGTCTTGAAGGGGGCGGGGCTGGTCAAGGCGCGGGCCGACGCGCAACGGCGCATCTACGAGTTGGACCCCCGGGGCATCCAGGAGATCGAGGCGTGGGTGGCGGAGGTCCGCGCGTTTTGGAACGGCCGGTTGGACGCGTTGGAGCGGCATCTCGCCAACGAAGCGAAAGCCGAGGGGGATGGCAAAGGGAGATCAAGGTCATGAGCAGCCGCAATGGGACGGTAGTGTTGGAGGAACACGGGGCGGCGGTGCGCTTTGAGCGTTTCCTGCCCCATGGGATCGAAACCGTGTGGGCGGCGATTACGGAGCCCGCGCAACTCGCCCAATGGTTCGGCCCCGCCCATATCGAAGCGTGGGAAGGCGGCGCCGTGGAACTGACGCCCGAAGGCCCGCCCGCGCCGGAGGAGGCGCGGCGCGTCACGGGGCGGGTTCTGACCTGGGAGCCGCCTCATGTGTTCGAATACGAATCGCGGCAGGAGGTGTCCGGGACGACGGCGGTGCGCTATGAGCTCCGCGCCGTGGAAGGCGGCGTGGCGCTGATCCTGACGCACCGGCGGTTGGATCCGGAGGCCGCGGGTGGCTTTGCCCCGGGTTGGGGCGCGTACCTCGACCGCCTGGAGGCCCATGTCGCGGGCGCGCCGCTGCCGGAATGGATGGAGCGGTATGAAGCCGCGGAAGCGGCGCACGGAGGCGGAAATGAGCATGAGTAGATACGGCGAAGTCATCGCGCCGGAGACGGTGCGTTTCGAGCGCGCGTTGCCGGGATCCCTTGAGCAGGTGTGGGCGTATCTGACGGAATCGGACAAGCGCGGCTTGTGGCTAGCGCCGGGAACGATGGAGCCGCGGGTGGGCGGGCGCGTGGAATTGCGCTTCAATCACGCGGATCTGTCGCCACTTCCGGACACTGAGGCAAACCCTGGCGAACCCTGCCGGGTCCACGGCGAAGTCACGGAATGGGATCCGCCCCGCCGCTTGAGTTACACCTGGGGCGAGGCGCCGGGCGAGGACTCCGAGGTGACGTTTGAGCTGGCGGCGGACGGGGGTGGGGTCTTGCTCACGGTGACGCACCGGCGTTTGGGGGATCACGAGACCCGGGTCAGCGTCGCGAGCGGGTGGCACACCCACTTGGACATCCTCGCGGAGCGCCTGAACGGGCGGGATCCGCGTCCGTTCTGGAGCGCGCACGCGGAAGCGGAAGCCCATTACGCGGCCAGCTTGCCCCGTTGACGAACGATGGCGGGTAGTTGAACAGCCGCGCCGTCCGGCGGGCGGGGTCCCGGGCGGCGCGGCTGCGATGCCGCCAAGGGGCTACTGCAAGCGGGACTTGGCGTCGTCAATGCCCTTTTTGAGATGGGTCCAGGCCTCGTCCACGCCTTGCACGAACTGCTCCCAGGCTTCGCCGCTCTTCTGTTGAAGTTCGGCGAGTTTGCTTCGCGCGTCCTCGCTCTGCTTCCGAAGCGACTCGATCTGCTTGTGATATTCGATCTTCGCGTCAGCGGCGGCCTTGTCCGCTTGGGCTTGCAGCTTGTCCAACTCCGCGTCCCATTCGTCGATCTGCGCCTTCAGCTTCTCCACGTACGCGTCCCGCTTGCTCATCGTCGTCCTCCTGTCTGCGTCAATTCGCGCCGGTCTCCGCGCCGGCGCCGCAAGTGTAACACAGGCGGCCATCCGCCGGGGCGGACGGCTACCGGGACGCCGGCTCTACGCCTCGGGCGCTCAGGGATTCGCGGATGGCGCGGCTCGATAGCTTTCCGCCGCTCTGGATGAGCGCGCCGTCAACGGTGATGTAAGGCGGCGGCGTGGATGGGTCCCGCACAAGGGCCATGATCTCCTCATGAGCGAAAGACTCCGCACTGAACAACTCGACGTGGCGCAACTCCACGCGCTCGCCGTATTGCTCGCGGAGGCGCCGCCGGAGCATGTCCGCCGCGTACGCCCAGGTCTTTTCCGGCGCGCAGTGGCTTTCCATGGGCATGGTGAAAATGATGACGCGCGCGGCGGGTTCTCCGGTCTCGGCTGGCATAGGGCTCCTTTCGCTGACTGTCTGACCAACGCCTTCCAGGGGGCTTACGCGCCTTGTGGGGTGGCGGCCGGGGCCGTCAGGGCTTCGGCCGCTTCGCGGACTGCGTCCAGTCCAGCGACTTCGCCGGCGAGGAGCGGCAGGATAGCCACGGGTGCGCGGAAACGTTCCTTCATCCGGCGCAGATGCTTCACTTGCATGGCCCGGCGGGAGCGGAAGAAGGCGTTTGTGCAGTATTCCGCGCCGATCACTTGGTTGGCCACGACGAACTGAGCGCGGATGCCAGCCTTCTCGAGGTCGGCCATGGCCCGCGCCGCTTCCTCAATGGGCGTGGACTCGGGGTACACGACGAAGGCGAAGACCGCCCGCTGAGGATCCTTCAACTGTTCGACAATGCGCGCGAGACGATCCTTTTCGGGCGAGGCGTTGGCGCCGCCGCCCTGGCGGCTGTTGAATAGGAGCATGGCCTGATCGTTGTAGCTGAATGGCAGCTCCAAGAGCCGCAGCGTGTGTCCCGTCGGCGCCGTGTCGATGACGATAACGTCGTAGGCCTCGCTTTCCAGATACTCCATGAAGCGATCGAAGGCGGCCATCTCTTCCGTGCAGGGCGAGTTCAGCTCCTCTTCAAGGGCCTTTAGCATGTCCGGCGCGTACTTTGTCCGGGCGTCTGCGAGAATACGGGCGCGGTAGGCTTCCGTCGCCTCTTCTTGATCAATGCTGACGGCGCTTAGGCCGGGCGCGCCCTCCACCGGGACCGGAACGGCGCCCACTTCTTGGCCGAGAACGGCGCCGATATGCGCGGCGGGGTCTGTCGTGAGCAGGAGCGTGTTGTAGCCCTGTTCCGCCAAATGAAACGCGGCCGCGCAGGACACCACGGTCTTGCCGACGCCGCCCTTGCCGGTGAAGAACACGGCCTTCGTGCGGCCCTCCGGTTGTAGCAGGGGCGCGATGGGATCGGAAACCGCGCCGGCTTCTGGTTCCGGCGCCGCTTCCTCGCCGTCGTCCTCAAGGGTGAATTGCGGCGCGGCGCCCGCCCGGGGATAGAGGTCCGCCGCCACATGAGCCAAGCCGTCCAGGCCCTTAATTTCCCGGTCGCGCAGGTACATGCGCCGTTGCGTCCAGGAAAAGGTCTCGACGATCCGTTCGAGGCAGCGTTGTTGGGCCTCGTAGCGCTGGCGGAAGAAGGGATGGCCGCACACCTCTTCCGGCAGCAAGCCGTTCACAATGAGTTCGACAGAGCGCACGCCAATGGAGGCGAGCTCGCCGGACGCCCGCTTGGTCTCGTACAGGCCCGTGAGATCCGCGTGGGTGACGAAGATAAAGGTGGTCCGGTCCGGATTCGCGAGCAAGGCCGTGGCCGTGTCGTACTTCGCCTTCTGCTGTTGCAAGTTCGCCACGGGTCCGATGCAGGTGTTGCCGGATCCCTGCGCGCTCTCCTCGATGTGCTTGCTCCAGTCCACGGGCAACTCGAGCAGGCGGATGGTGTGGCCCGTGGGGGCCGTGTCGAAGATAATCACGTCGAAGGCCGGGCTATCGCCCCGCTCCTCCTGGATCATGAGGTCGACGAAGCGGTCAAAGGCGGCGATTTCCGTTGTGCAGGGCGAGTTGAATTGCTCTTCCATGACGGCGAGAACGTTTTCGGGGAGAACGCCGCGCAACGGTCCTAGCGCCCGCTCCCGGAATTCCTCGGTGGCTTTGTCTGGCTCGATCTCCATGCCCCACAGATTGTCCATGCCGAGGGGCGTCACTTTGTGGCCGATGGGCTGCTCGAACACGTCCGCCAGGTTAGAAGCGGGGTCCGTTGTGACGATGAGCACCGCCTTGCCCTGGCGTGCGTGATGTACGGCGGTGGCGCAGGCCATGGTGGTCTTACCCACACCGCCCTTGCCGGAAAAGAAGAGGTACTGTGTGGTGGTCATGATAGCCTCCTTGACGCTGTCGGTCCCGCGCGAGGTTACCGCGCCGCGTAGACGCGCAGTTCGTCCAGCGTGGGGTAGCTCCGCTCCTTGACCGGCGCGCCGTTGACAAGGGTCACGGGCAGGATGTCCACGCCGTGCTCGCGCAGGCGGTTCAATACCTCGGGGTTCTGGGCGTATTTGTCGCCGTCGTTGTTCAGGTTGTACCGGGCCACCGTTACGGTGTCCGGGAGCTCATGCTCGAGCTGGAGCAGGGCGTCCCGGATGGCGAGCAACTCCGTGTCCGGCTCCGGCCCGCACACGCCCGTGGCGCAGCACATGGGCGGGTCATAAACCTCAATGGAGACCAGTTTGGCGCCGGTTGTCTGTGTCATGAACGCGCTCCTTCTGAATTGCTTTCCTTGTGGCGTTAGCAGCATCCGCTTTGCGGCGGCGCGAAGGGAAAACCGATTTCCTGACTGATGTGGTTGAGAACGTCCCCGATCTCGCGTTGCAGCGCCTCTTGCGTGCGCAAGAGGTCCTGAACCGCCGGGTTCGCCTGAAGCGTGTCTTGGGCCGTCCGCAACTTGGCTTCTTGTTCGTCCAGGCCTGGAAAGCCCTGTTGTTTGAACGTTGCGTACGTCCGCTGCTGGTTCTGAAAGTCCTGCAACAGCGCTTGGGCGCTAGCGTCCTGTTGGAAAGCTTCCTCGGCGGCCTTGTACGCCTTGTACGCTGGCGTCTCCATGAAGGCCTGGGCCAGTTCCGACGCCCGCGCCGGGACGCTGTCCGTCCGTGGTTCTGTCGTCATTCTCCGTTCTCCTTGATCGTTTTGGGATCGTCACTCTCCGGCGGCCACGGGTTCGCCGGCGTAGGTTTCTTGCGTTGGCTCCGCTTCGCCGGCTTTGGAGGGGAACCAGTGGCGCGTGCGCTGACAGACGCGCACCAGGGCGAGCATGATGGGGACTTCGATGAGGATGCCCACCACCGTGGCGAGGGCCGCGCCGGAACCCAGGCCAAAGAGCATGACCGCCGTGGCCAGCGCGACTTCGAAATGATTCGAGGCGCCGATCATGGCCGTGGGCGCCGCGTCTTCGTAGGGCAGCTTGGCCGCCTTCGAGGCGCCGTAGCCGAGCCAGAAGATCAGGATAGTCTGGATCGTCAGCGGAACGGCGATCCACAGGATCGTGAGGGGATTCTCTACGATAACGTCGCCTTTGAAGGAGAACAGGAGCACGAGCGTGAGCAACAATGCGCCAATGGTGACCGGCGTCAGCCAGTGCAGGAAGCGCTCGGCGAACCAGACTTCGCCCTTGTTCCGGAGGATCCATTTCCGGGAGAAATAGCCGGCCGCGAGGGGCAAGGCCACATAGACGCCGATGGACAGGAGCAGGGCTTCCCACGGCACGGGCATCTGGCCAATGCCAAGGAGAAAGCCGCCGAGGACGCCGTAGAGCACGAGCATCGTCAGGCTGTTGATGGCCACCATGACCAGGGTGTGTCCCTGATTGGCCCGGGCCAGGTGGCCCCAAACGAGGACCATGGCCGTGCAGGGCGCGATGCCCAGTAGAATGGCGCCGGCCAGATAGCTGCGCCACAGCGGGATCTCAAGCATCCGGACGCCGTCCATCATGACGACGGTTCCCGCGCCATGTTCCGCGCCCACGGGCAAGTCGAGCCCGTAGGGCATGCGCACGTGATCCACCGCGTCCGGCCCGATGAAATTGACGAACAAGACGCCCAGGAACACATAGGCGATGGCGTACATGGTGAAGGGTTTGATGGCCCAGTTGAGAATGAGCGTGAGGCCCACGGGCTTCACGCTCTTGCCCGCCTTGACGACCTCGGCGAAGTCGATCTTCACCATGATGGGATACATCATCAGGAACAGGCATACGGCGATGGGTATGGACACGACGGGCGCGCCGTGGACGTGAATGGCGATCCCGTCCAGGTATTGGGCGAAACCCGGCGCGACATGGCCAAGGCCGATGCCGGCGAGTATGGCGAAGGCGACCCAAAGGGTGAGGTAGCGTTCAAAGAAACTTAGCCCTTTGCCAGGGGCGGACCGGGAACAATTGGGGGCGCTCATAACGCATGCTCCTTAAACGTCTTTGGATCCTGGTGGCGCGGGCACAGTCTCGGTCTCGGTCAGCCCGTGAGTTTCCGCGCCGCGATGTCCATGCTCGCGATGTACTCGGCCGGCTGGAAGCCTTCCGGGAACTTTTTGAGAACGGCCGCCGCAAAGGGG
>SLHB01000236.1 GCA_007136375.1 Candidatus Hydrogenedentota bacterium | reverse complement strand
TCTCGCGCCCTTGTACCAGAAAGCCGCCGCCGTCCTGTTTCCCATTTCCTGGTGCGAGCCATGCAGCATGGTGGGCATTGAGGCCCAAGCCTGTGGGACGCCAGTCATCGGGACGCGGTATGGGTATCTGCCGGAGCTCATCCGGGAGGGCGAGACGGGATTCCTGGTGGACACGGTGGACGAAGCGGTCCGCGCGGTAGGGCGTTTGAAGGAGCTCGACCCCCGGGCCTGCCGCGCCAACGTGGCCGAACGGTTCAGCGCCCCCGTGATGGCGGCGGGGTACGACAAAGTGTTCCAAGCCCTCGTGAACGGCGAGAGCGGCCGGCCGGAGGGGCGGGCCGTTCAGCGGTAATCGCCGAGCCACTCCGATTGGGTCTCGAACATCTCCAAGGCCATGGCCTTGATGTTGGCGGGCGCGCTTACCGCCGCCGTGAGCGGGTCGAGGAGGAGGGCGTGGACGGCCGCTTCCTTGCTCCGCTCCACGCACGCCCGGGCGGCCAGGTCGATCATGGCCATGTTGCTTTGGCAGATCGCCGCCATCTGAGGGGGAAGGTCTCCGGCGCGCGTGGGCCAGACGCCGGCGCCGTCCACCATGCAGGCCACTTCAACGCACCCATCGGCGGGGAGATTGCCGATGAGGCCGCCTTGGTTCGATACGTTGCCGTGGATGCGGTAGGGCGCGTCTTTCTCCCGGGCCTCGATGATCCACGAGGCGTATTCGAAGGTGCGTTCCCGGTCCGGTTCCTGTTCGCCCCGGAGCACGGCCTCCCGTTCGGCGTCCTGCCGCTCCCGCCACTTCGGCCAGTTGTTCGTGTAGAACCCCGGCTCCCCCCGGTAGCCGTCCCGGCAGTATCGCCGGATGAGTTCGGTACTTTTCCGGTAATAGGGCAGGTATTCGCTGAGGTGTCCGCTGGATTCCGTGATAAACGCCCCAAAATGCAGCATCATGTCGTAACGTACCGGATCGGATTCGTACACGGCTCCGGTGTGATCCCTCACCTTCTCGATGAGCGCGGGGTAGAGGTCCCGGCCTTGATGCTCCAGCCGGGTGAACCAGGCCAGATGGTTGATGCCCGCGCAGGTCCAGGTAAGCTCCTCGAAGGGGACGCCCGCGTCCTCGGCGAGTTTCCGGCTCGTCAACTGCACCGAGTGGCACAGGCCCACCACTGGCGTCGCGTTGGTCCGGAACGCGGCTAGGCAGAGGATGCCCATGGGGTTCGTGTAGTTGAGGACCAGGGCCTTTGGGCAGAGGGCCTCGGCGTCCCGCAGGATGGCCAGCCAAACGGGGGCCGTGCGCAGCGCCTTGAAGAGGCCGCCCGGGCCCAGCGTGTCGCCAATGCACTGGTTCACGCCGTACTTCAGGGGGATGTCATTATCGGAGCGCACGCAAGCCAGGCCGCCCGTGTCGATACAGTTGATCAGGTAATCCGTGCCCGGCAGGGCCTCGCGCCGGTCCAAGGTAGCATGGACGCGCCAGCCGTCCGCCTTGCCGTGGCGCTCGACCAGGCCGTGGACGATCTGCGCCATGGGCTTCAGCCGCTTCGCGTCGATGTCGACCAACGCGATCTCACCCCGGTCCGCTCCGGGAATGGAGAGGATATCGTTCATCAACGGCATCGCGAAGTGGCTGCCCGCGCCGAGCATGGTCACTTTGATGGGCCGCTGAAATTGGCCGGGCATGCCCTCTTGACTCGCCGCCGCCTGGCTATGGGCGGCGTGGCCCTCCGCGGCTTCCCGGGAATTCATGGCAGACATAGGGTTGAGGCGATCTCCCGCGTTGACGAAGGGTGGGGTGAGGGGCGTTTCTCTCAGCGCCAGGGTCTTCATGATACACAGCCCGGGCCGCCGCCCGTCAACGGGGACAGGCCTGCGGTTTAGGCAGAAGGCCGCCCGTCGCCGCGCCAGTACTCCCTGTGCCCGGCGGCGTAGGCGCTGAAGGCGCGCGGCGGAACGCCAAGCAGCGCGGCGACATCGTTCGTGACGGGCGACAGGTGTCCCTCGCGAATGTCTTCGAAGAGTCCCGCCAGCAGGCCGATTTCTTCAGACGTGACGCCGCTTTCCCGGAGGTGTTCCGAAAAGGCATCTGCTTCAACGGCTTCGTATTCGAGGGGACGTTCCGCCGCGGCGCTTATCCTGGACACGGCCTCGTCGTGGTCCAAGGCTTCGGCGCCCGTCAACGTGAAGATCCGCCCCTCAAGGGCGTCCCGGGCAAGCAGCGCCGCCGCGCAGCCGGCCACGTCACGGGCGTCAACATAACTGACGGACGCCGTCCCCATCGGAAGGCGCAATCTGCCGTCCCGTACGAGCTCGTCTCGCCAGAAGGTGTGAAAGGTCTGCATGAACCAATTAGGTCGAAGAATGGAATAGGCGCGCCCGGAGCCTTGCAGTTCTCTTTCGGCGAGCCTGAACCGGCTCGTGGGGCCGCGATCCGGGCCCATCCCTGTCATCATTACGACGCCGCCCACGCCGGATCGCGCCGCCGCCTCCACCAAGGCGCCGAGGACGGGATAGGGGTCGCCCGCTTCGTCCGGGCAGAGAAGGAACGCGCGGTCCACGCCTTGGAACAGCTTGCCGTTTGGAGGCGGATCCGAGAGGTCGCACGTCACCCACTCCAAGTCCCGCGTCTCCGCGGAACGTTTCGAGGCGTCGCGCGTGGTGGCCCGCACACGGTGGCCGCGCTCAACGAGGCGCCTCGCAACGCGGCCTCCAATGAGCCCGCCCGCTCCGGTCACCAGTACTGTGTCTCCTGTCACGCCCAGTCCTCCGAAGTGCGTCGCACGATGTTCCAGTATCGTCGCGCAAGGCTGTTCCGCGCCGGAACGAACGCGGATTATAGGCGCGTCCCCAGGGGAATGCAAAAGCCGGTTCCGCCGCGTTGACGTGGTTTACTCGGGGGCCGAAGGAGGGCTACACTGGACGCTTCAAGAATGGCGGGGGCGCCTTGACAGGCGTTCCGCCGCCTTTGATGCTTACACATCGAACCGCGACGGGGGAAGAGAAGAATATGATCCGTCACGCCATGACAATCGTGTCGATCCTAGCCGCGGCCTTGACGGCGAAAGCCCTGGAGGCGCCGCCTCTCGTGGAGGATGGAGACACGGGGTGGACCTTGACCGGCGGGACGGGGGCGCTCGACGATACGGGCGAGACGCCGGTGCTGCGCGTGGAGGGCGACGGGGCGTCCTCGAACGCCTGGGAAAGCGCGCCAATCGCCTTCGAGCCCGGCGGACGATACGTGCTCCAGTTCGAGGCCCGCAGCCCCGGCGCCGTTGGCGGCACGGCCACCTCGGGTCCCGCTTTCGCCAATCGCGATCTTGGCGGGTTGCCGGAAACGTGGCGAAGCTTCACGTCCGTCTTCCAGGCGCCCGCCGGAGAGGACGCCGTGGAAGCGCCGCTGCGGTTTGGGCAATGGGAGCTGAACGGCGCGGTGGAGTTTCGGGATATCGCGTTGTTCCGCGCCGCGCCGGCGCACCATCACGGCGACGGTCTGGTCCTTGGCGCCGGCGAGCGCATCATGGACAGTGCGTACATTTTTGAAGCGCCGTTCTACATGTTGGAAAGCAATGACAGCAGACCCCTGGCCGGTCATGACTGTTTCTTCAACACGAACCGCTGGGCCTTTTCGCCGGGCGATTACGTTCGTTACGAGCACGAAGCGGGCGATCTCGTTCAGACAGGCGGCCAACTCACCCTCAGTGTGACCCACTACCAGCATGGCGAAGTCGCCGCCGAAGCGCGCGCGGCGGGCGCCGAGGAGTGGCGATCTCTGGGTGTCCTGGACGGCCTTGGCGCGCGGACTTTCACGCTGCCCGACGCGCTGTTTCCCGCGGAGGGCGTCGAGGTTCGGCTGCGGGCTACGGATGACGGTCCCGTGGTGTTGCAAGTGTCCCAATACGAGTACTTCGCGGAGCTTGAAGACGCGCCGGACGCGCCAGCCGTTGGCGCCTCGGAGTATGCGGCCATCCTTAACGAGGACGCGGACGTCCGGGTGGACCTCGTGAGTCTGGGCGCCCTGACGCCGGGCGGCGACAACACCGTGGACCTTGCCGTGGAGCCCACGGACGGCGCCGCGTTTAGCGCCGCGCCCGCGATCACCATCCGCCGCCTCGGCGCGGACGGCGAGCAGACCTGGGAAGGGCCGCCCGTTGAAGTGGACGGGCCCGCCCGGCTCCGCGTGGGCTACGACGTTCCCGACGCGGGGCGTTACGCCATGACCATCGCCCTTGGCGGCGATTCCGTATACGAGGCGCGGGTTCGCTTCGACACGCCGATCCTGCACGCCACGGGGTATGGCGAGGCCTTGCCCGCGTCCACGGATGATGTAGGATTGTGGTGGTGTTCCAGCGGATGGAACGTGAGCGCGGCGCGGCCTGTACCGGATGCGGAAGGCGCCGCCATGCGCATCAGCGCCGCGCGGAACGAAGCGGAGGCCGCGCAGTTCGTGTTGCGTCCGGCGGCGCCTTTGGAAGATGCCACGGTCGCCGTCAACGCCCTGAGCGGACCGGATGGCGCCGAACTGGCCGCGGACGCCATTGAGGCGCTGCAAGTCGGCTATGTCCCCGTCACATTGCCATCGGACGAGTTCGGTTCCGTTGACGACTGGCCCGATCCGCTCTTGCCCTTGGACGGCGCGTTGGATCTTCCCGCTGGCGCGAATCAGCCCTTCTGGGTGCGGGTCACCGTCCCGGCTGATCAGCCTGCCGGGCTGTATTCGGGCAGCCTTACCGTGAGTGGACGGGACTACGAGGCAGAGGTACCCTTGGAGGTGAACGTTTACGATTTCACCTTGCCCGATGAAGCCTCCCTGACCACGGCCTTTGGATTCACGGCCAACCGGGTGTTTGAGTACCACAATGTGACCGAGGAAGCGGGCCGGCGCGCCGTGCTGGACGGGTATCTCGAAGCCTTCAGCGGTCACCGCATCTCGCCCTACAACCCCACGCCCCTTGACGCCTTTAACGTGCAGTGGCCAGATGTGGACGCGGCGGACGATCCGGCGGAGTTGGAGGCGGTCATCGATTGGACCGGCTGGGACGCGGCCATGGAGCGTGTCCTGGCGGAGCATCATTTCAACTCGTTCCGGATTCCGCCAACGGGCATGGGCGGCGGCTCCTTCTACACGCAATATCCGGCGCAACTCCAGGGATATTCCGCGGAAACACCCGAATTCCAGGCCCTTTTTGAGAGTTACTGGACACAAGTCGAGGAACACCTCAAGGAAAAGGGCTGGTTGGACAAGGCCTATCTGTACTTCTTCGATGAGCCGAGCACGGACGACTACAGCTTCGTGATGGAAGAATACGCGCGGCTCGAAGCGGTGGCGCCGGACATTCCCTGGATGCTGACCGAGCATCCCGCGCCGGAACTCCATGGCGGACCCGATATCTGGTGTCCCCTGGCGTCGTATTATGACCGTGAAGAGGCGGCGGCCCGCCAAGCGTTGGGCGAGGAGATCTGGTGGTATGTTTGCACCGTGCCGAAAGCGCCGTATCCCGGCTTGTTCATCGATCATCCGGGCACGGCCCTCCGCGCATGGTTGTGGCAGACCTGGGGCCGGAATATTGACGGCATCCTCATCTGGGACACGGTGTACTGGACCAGCGACGCGGCCTATCCCGATCCCGACGCGCCCCAGAATCCCTACGAGGATCCCATGGCGTGGCAGACGTATTACGGTCGGGAGCCCGGCGATCGCTTTCCATGGGGCAACGGCGACGGCCGCTTCCTTTACCCGCCCCGCGCCGCGGCCGATGGACGTCCTGGTGGCCCCGTGTTGGATCCTCCCGTGGTCAGCATCCGGTGGGAGATGCTGCGGGACGGGGTGGAGGACTACGAGTACATGGTCATCCTATCGGATCTGTTGGAGCGCCATGGGGACGAGCTTGATGAGGAAACCCGGGCGCGTTTCGCCGGGTTGCTGGAGACGCCAGCCGCCATCACGGCCACGCAAACGGAATGGAGTCGCGACCCCGCTCCGATTGAGGAGCATCGTCACAGGGTTGCGCAGGCGATCGAGGTGTTGAGCCTCTTCTGACGGGGAGAGCGGCGCCGCGCTCCGGTTGACCGGTCCCCACGGCGCGCCTACAATGCGGGAGCGGTCTCGTACAGCGGGCCGGGAAGGTTGGCGACACTATGGATATGTACCGCAAAGCTTTGGCGCTGGCGGAAGCGGGCGCGCCTTTCGCGTTCGCGTCGGTTGTGAGCACGCGCGGCTCCACGCCGCAGAAGGCCGGTTCGAAGGCGTTGTTCGAGCGGGCCGGCGCGGTCTGGGGCACGTTGGGCGGCGGCTGCCTGGAAGCGGAATCGCGGCGCCGCGCCCTCCAAGCCATGGACACGGGGCAGCCCGATGTCTTCTACCTGAACCTCGATGAGGATTACGGTTGGGACGACGGCCTCATCTGCGGCGGCAAGGCCCGGATCTTCGTGAATCCCGATGTTACGGCGAGCCTGCCGGCGTACGCGGAAGCCCTCGCGGCCCTCGGCGCGGGCGGGCGGGGCGCGCTGCTCACCTACGTCCGCGAACCCGGCGGCGCCATGGGCCGGACGGTTTGGGTCCCGGAGGCGTCCTTCGCCGATTTTGGCTTCCCTGGCGGCGCCGCGCTGCGCGCGTGTTTGGAGAAGGAGGCCTGCCAGGCCTTCATCGAAGAGGGCCACAATGGACACGGCGCCTTGGAAGTCTTCGCCGAACCCGTGCGGCCTTCGCCAAAGCTGCTCATCGCGGGGGGCGGCCATGTGGGCAAGGCCGCTGCACATTGGGGCGCGCAACTGGGCTTTGAGGTCACCGTGGTGGACGACCGGCCCATCTTCGCCAACGCCAAGCACATTCCCAGCGCCCATCACACGATCTGCGGCGACATCGCGGAAACGGTGGCCAACTTCCCCACGGATGCCGACACGTATATCCTCATTGTCACCCGGGGACACCGTCACGATCATCAAGTCCTAGCCCGCTGCATTAAATCGTCCGCGGCGTACATCGGCATGATCGGGAGCCGGCGCAAGAGCGTCATGATCCGCAAGGCTTTTCTGGAGGAAGGCCTCGCAACGGAAGCGGAGTGGGGCCGGGTGCACAGCCCTGTCGGTCTGGACATTGGCGCGGTGACCGTGGAGGAGATCGCGGGGAGCATCGCGGCGCAGCTTGTCGCGGCGCGGCGGGGACGGCTCGGCGCCATCGGCAATCTTTCAGAGACGGTTCGCCCATGATTGCCGCGGTGGTCCTGGCGGCGGGCGCCTCCTCACGGATGGGACAGCAGAAGTTGCTGCTGCCCTACGGCGGCTCCACCGTCATCGCGCACATCGTTGATCAACTGCTGGACAGCGCCGTGGACCATGTGTCCGTGGTGTGCGGCAACCGGGGCGTGGAAGTGGCCGGCGCGTTGACGGGCAGAGACGTGCGCATCGTGTGGAACCACGCGTGGCATGAGGGCATGCTCTCGTCGGTTCGGCGCGGCCTCGAAACCGCCCCGGCGGAGATCGAACACTTTCTGATTGCTCTTGGGGACCAGCCGTCGATCTCGGCGGCGCTGGTCGATCGGCTGATTCAGTACTACCTGGGTGCGGCCCATGGCATCGCCGTGCCGGTCCACGGCGGGCGGCGCGGACATCCGCTTATCTTCAACGCGCGCTATGCCGTGGAAGTGCGGTCCAACTTCGACGACGAAGGGCTGCGCGGCCTGCTGCGGCGTCATTCCCGTGAGGTCGTGGAAATGACGACGGAGGACGCGGGCGTGCTCGACGACATGGACTATCCCGAGGACTACCGCCGCGCCGTCGCCGCCCTCGAGCGCCGAAGCGCGCCTGGCTGCTGAAACGTCCGGAGGGGCGTTGACGCTACGGGCGCCAGTCCCGATGGCGCCGGAGGTAACGTTCCGCGAGAAGCAGGCCCATGATGCTGATGGCGTCGGTGATCTCGCCTTCGTCTGTCATGGCCAGCGCCTCGGCAAAGGGAACGCGGCGAATCTGAAGGACCTCGGTGGCTTCCGGTTCGGGCTCCGTTTCTTCCAAGTCTTCCGCTAGGAAGAGATACCCGTTCTCCGACGAGATGCAGTTGCTGAGATGGACTTCGCCGCCCAAGGGGGTCCACTTCTGGGCGATGAGGCCCGCTTCCTCCCGAAGTTCGCGCCTGATGCACTCCAAAGGCGTCTCACCCTCGTCGGTCCCGCCTTCGATGATCTCCCATGAATAGCCTTCGGTGGGATAGCGGTACTGTCCGACCAGGTATACATCCATCGTGGGGGTGATTGCGACGGCGCCCGTGGCGCCGCGCGTGTCCACCACGCCGTAGACGCCGGGTTCGCCGTCGGGCCGGATGACCCGGTCTTCCCGCACCGTTATCCAGGGGTTCGTATAGATGATTTCGCTGCTCTTGCGGATCCATGGATTCCGCTCCAGCGGATTGCCGTTGTTCATGTACACTCCTTGGGAAATGGGGACAAATTCACGGGCGCCCTTCCTGGCTAGTAACAGCGTCCCGGCCCAGGTTATTCGCCCCGTTGTGAGGCGCGGGCGCGTCCGCTTGCGCGGGGACGGGCGCAACGGCTTGTGACCTTTACGCGCCGCGTCATGGAATAAATTGTAACGATCCGTTCGTTTCCAGGGAACCACCCAATGCGATCCGAAACCAGTGGAAAGGAGCTGCATCCATGGCGCGACTTAAGGTAATAGAACCCGCTCAGGCGGAAGGCAAGGCGAAGGAACTCTTCGAAGGCCCCCTCAAGGATATGCACATCAATATCTTCAAGGGCATGGCCAACTCGCCCGCCGTCCTCGAGGCGTATTTGGGGATGTCCGGGGCCCTTTCCGGCGGCCTGCTCAGCACTAAGGAACGGGAGTTGATCATGCTCGTCGTGGGCGAAGCCAACAAGTGCGACTACTGTCTGTCGGCCCACACGATGATTGGCAAGCAAGCCGGGTTGAGCGAGGCCGACACGATTGCGGCGCGGAAGGGCGCGGCGACGGATCCAAAGCACGCCGCCCTCTGCAAGTTCGCCGCCGCGCTGCATGAGAAGAACGGCTGGGTGTCCGACGAGGACCTCGACGCCTTCCGCCAAGCGGGCTACACGGATGGACACGTGGCGGAAGTGGTGGCCAACTACGCGCTGAGCATTTTCACCAACTATTTCAACCACGTCAACGACACCGAGGTCGATCTGCCCGCGGCGCCGGCGTTGACCTCCTGATCCCCCTTTCCTCTACCTTCACGTTGATACATCGAGCCGTCGGAGACGCGCCTGTCGCGCCGCGACACGCGCAGTCCCCGGCGGCGCTGTTTCTTACGAAGGCCTTTGGGCGAGCGAAGTGGTCCGTGCGGCCGGGGCGGACCGTCTGGTATGATGGGCGTTGCTATGCGCGCTGCGCGGCGGCCTCGCGCTCGGGCGCGCGCCAAAGGGGATCACACCAAGTTCAACCTGCGTAATGCTCCTAAAGGATCGCCTCTTGTCGCCCTCGTTCCGGCGGTTTCTACGTTATGCGCGGCCCTACGCGCCGCTCATTGTGGCCGCTATCGTCGCGGGCGTGTTCAAATTCACACTGGCCCTCTCCCTGCCCGTGGCGCTGGGCTATAGCCTAGACCACATCTTTCTCGCCGACATTCCCAGGGACGCGCAGCTCCAGCTCTTGCAAGGGCTCGCGTTGATCCTCACCGTGCTGTTCGTGGGGCGGGCCTTCGTCACGTACTTGCGATCTTACTTGGCCGCCCTCGCCGCGCAACGGACCATCTTCGATGTGCGCCGGGATCTCTTTCGCCATGTGCAGCGCTTGAGCATGGCGTACCATGCCCAACGGCGGAGCGGACAGACCACGGCGCGGCTCATTAACGACATGAATCAAGCCCAAGGGCTCCTGGATCGGGGGCTCATCGCCGCGTCAATGGATCTCATCTTCTTGGCCGGCGTCGTGACTTATCTGTTCATTTGGGACTGGCGCCTGGCCCTCGTGAGCCTCTTTACAATTCCCTTCTATGGCGCCGTCTTTCGCGCGTTGAATCCGAGGCTGCGCCAGGCGGCCACGTCGGTCCAAGAGGAAATGGAGGAGATGTCCGGCGAAGTCACGGAGAAGATCTCCGGACTCCAAGTGGTCATGTCGTTCGCGCGGGAAAAGACGGAGGAGATCAACTTTTTCCAGCGTCACCGGCGGTATCTCCGCCAGGTCCTGAGCCGGGAGCGCCTACGGATGCTGCTCCAGTCCGTGGCGGAGTTCCTTACGGCCTTCGGCCCTGTCTTGGTCATCGCCTACGGCGGGTACCGGGTGATTACGGATCCGCAGACAGGGGCGCCCAATCCGCTGACCATCGGGCAGCTCATCGCGTTCAACGGATTCCTCGCCCATCTCTATCTGCCCACGCGGCGTCTCGCCGACTACTCCGCGGAGATTCAGGAGCGGTTGGCGGCCATGGACAGGGTCTTTGAAGTCCTCGATAGCGAACCGGACATCGCGGATCAGCCGGGCGCGCGGCCGTTGCCGCGGCTCCAAGGGCGCATCGCCTTCGAACATGTTCAATTCAGCTACCAGCCCGGCGTTCCGGTCTTGCGGGACATTGATTTCGCCGTTGAACCTGGAGAAGCCGTAGCTTTGGTGGGCCGGAGCGGCGCGGGGAAGACGAGCCTGGTAAACCTTGTGCCCCGGTTCTACGATCCGGAGCAAGGCCGCGTCGTTGCGGACGGCCGCGATGTCCGCTCCGTGACCGTCCGGTCGCTGCGGGCGAACATTGGCATGGTCTTGCAGGACACCATCCTCTTTAGCGGGACGATCCGGGAGAACATCCTCTACGGGCGGCACAACGCGACGGAGCGGGAGATGATTCGCGCGGCGGAGATGGCCCACGTCCACCAATTCGCCCTGGAGCTTCCCGGCGGGTATGACACTGTCATTGGCGAACGGGGTGTCAAGTTGAGCGGCGGCCAGAAGCAGCGCCTGAGCATCGCCCGGGCTTTCCTTCGGGATCCGAGCATATTGATTCTGGACGAGGCCACATCCAACCTGGATTCGGGATCCGAGCTAGCCATTCAGGAGGCCTTGCGTGAGCTGATGCAAGGACGAACGACCTTGGTTATCGCCCACCGGTTGTCGACCATCGTGGACTGCGCCAAAGTGGTGGTGCTGGAGAACGGCCGCATCGCCGAGATGGGAACGCACCAAGAGCTCATTCGCGGCGCGGGCCCCTACCGCCAGTTTTGTGAAGAGCAGTTTGGGGGCGTGGAGTTGGAGCGTCTCTCCCGCCGGGCAGGGTAGATCGCAGGCCCTTCGCGGTTCCACGAAAAAGCGCCCGGCGCAAGGCCGGGCGCTCCGATTTCCGTCT
>SLHB01000176.1 GCA_007136375.1 Candidatus Hydrogenedentota bacterium | reverse complement strand
GGCCGAACTGCCGGAGATTATTGGCGCATGACGCCCGCCGCGCCGCTTCCCGGGCCCGCGCCAATGCGGGCAGCAAGATCGCCGCCAAAATACCGATGATGGCAATGACCACCAGCAGTTCGATCAGGGTGAAGCCCCGCGTTGTCCGTGGTTCGATTCGCATTCGCTGTACCTCCCTCGTGAAGTATGCCGATCCATTGCGATTGCCTCCCTAAACTTCGTTGTTCCCGGTTCCACAGCCCTCCTTTCCGAACAGGTGTCTCTCTTCACGCCTTACCTTTTCCCGGGCAGGCGAAACAGTATTATGCAGTTCTTCTTTATTGCTTTCAAGTTATCTTTCCATGATTTTAGATATGAAAGCATAATATCCTCTACATATTTCAAGAACACGACTGATACATACAAAAATTCAGTATCGCGCCGCGCCATCCCGGCGGACGCGGCCCTGGGCCGACGTCCGGTCACAAAACATGCGGCCCCGGGGCCTGGTCTCGCGGGGAGACCGGTCCCAGGGCCGCGTATGCGGAACGCTCCGCCTTCAGGCCGGAAAACGGACGGAGCGATCAGCCGAAGCCAGCCGCGTAGGGCATGACGTTGTGCGCTTGCGTGCCCATCTTGCCCTCGTTGTTGGGATCATGCGGATCCAACCACTGAATGGGATACTCGGCGTTGTACCGAATGAAGCGGACATGCCCGTCCATGAAGAGCACGTTGCTGCCGCCGGGCACGTGGTTGAAGTTCATCATCCCCGCCGTGGGAGAACGTCCGGGCGCGATGTCGGCTTGCTCGCCGGGGCTCCAGGAGTCGAACATGACGGCCATGCTGCTCTGCGCCTGGGCGCCCGCGCCAGGATTGTTGATGTCCGTGATAAAGAAGCGCTCGATGCCCTCCCGCAACCGGGGATAGGTTTGCGGCAGCATGCTTCCATCGTCGTCCAGCGTGTAGATATCCGTCCGAACCTCGCCGCTGAAGCTGCCCATCAGGCGCACTGGCCGCTCGGGAAGGCCGATATCCACCCGCCCCCGCGTTTCGAAGTGCTCGATGTCTTGCCACTCCGGCGGGGCGCCGCGCTCGTACGCAGCGGTCATGTCCAAGTACGTCCCATCGCCGAACCAGTTTGGCCAGCCTGAAATGATGTGGACGACATCCACAAGTTGGGAGATCGTCCGCGTTCCGTAGCCCACGTACAAGTACGATACGGGAATCGACAGGTACGCCGCGTTCACGGCGTTGCTCATGAAGTCTCCCGCGTAACCCCGTTCTTGTTGGATCCGCGTGATGTCATCGAACTGCTGCTGCAAATCCTCCTCAAGCCCGACCAGCTCCGCGCCGTAGGTGCGGGAGTCGGAAGGACAGACCTTCAAGTTTAGGTCCGTCCAGTAGTCGGGAAACATGGTTTCCCCCGCGAAACCCACGGTGATCGATTGGCCTCCTCCGCTGTACTGGGATTGAGGGGGGAAATACTCGCCCCGCGTCTCGTTGGCGTACATCTTGAAGATCTGGCCAAACTGACGCAGGTTATTGGCGCACGACGCGCGCCGCGCCGCCTCCCTCGCCCGGGCCAGCGCCGGCAGCAAAATCGCCGCCAGAATGCCGATGATGGCGATGACCACCAACAGTTCAATCAATGTAAACCCGCGCGCGCCGCGAGACTTCGTTCGCTTCAGCATTGGCTTTACCCTCCCCGTTGGGTTCCCTCAATCGCCGGATAAGAACGGCGTCGGCGGGGCGGCAGCCTCTGAACCATGCCTTGCACGCGGCCGCGCATGCCGGCAATCCGCCGGCGATACCCGTTCACGAGATATCTGGTAAAGGCCACTGCTCCTTCTCCGGCGCGAGTATGAGGCCGCACAACGACGTCCGGCCAAGCTTATGCGGCGATTGGGTGGTTTCGCGTTACCTGCGCGTGCCTCGATCGCCGGATAAGGACACCGCTAACAGCACGGCAGCCCATGGACGGCCCGTTGCATGCTGGCAAGATGCCGGTGATATCTATTCACCCAATGGGTGAAGGCACTGTTCTTTCCCCGGCACGAGCATGAAACCACCTAACGGTGTTCGGTCAAGCCTATCCGGCGATTTGGTGTGTGTGTAGTTTGACTGCTGGCGTTCGCGTTCCTGCCCTCCTTTCCGCCAGGTCCGCCCTGGCCTTCCGCGGCCAGGCTCCGTTATTAGCAACTACGGCGTTATTAACCGAAACACCTTCTTTCGCTCGGGTATTTCTCACAATTGCCGAAAATTAGTTCTGCTGAGATTAAATATCGCTTCGGATCGGCAATGTGATTGGGGCAAATACGGACGAAATCGGCGAATCACGCGGGCGCGGGCCGCGATCCGTACGGGACCGGGCGGCGGGTTCACGCGGCGAGGAAGAGGGCGCGGGCCGCGCGGAAGTGAAGTGAATGGGGGCGTTAGCCGTCTTCTGGCGGGGCGGGCGGAATGTCGAGTTGATCCATCTTGTACTTGAGTACTCGCCGCGTGGTTCCCAGAAGCTCGGCGGCGCGGGACTGGACATACCCGCAGCGCTGCAGGGCCCGGCGGATGAGCCGGGCTTCCACTTGCGCGGTGGCCTGCTCCAACGGCAAGCCTTCCAGCTCTTCCACCCCGCTCCATTCAGGGCGTCCCTGGGAGCCATCCGGCAGGATGGTGTCTAGGTCTTCCGCGTCGATGACTTCCTTATGGCGGCGCCGGATCAACACGCGCTGCACCACGTTCTCCAACTCGCGCACGTTTCCGGGCCAATTGTGAGCCGCCAGGCGGGCAACCGCGCCGAGACCGAAACGGACGCCGGACGCGTTCACCTTCCCGGCGTACTTCTGCGTGAAGTGCTCCACCAACTCGCCGATGTCTTCCCGCCGCTTGCGGAGAGGCGGCATGGTTATGGGCAGCACGTTTATGCGGTAGTACAAGTCTTCCCGAAACTCGCCCTGGGCGATGGCGGCTTCCAGGTCGCGGTTGGTGGCGCAGATGAAGCGGACATCGACATGGACGGGCTCGGCGGCGCCGATGGGGTAAAAAGCGTTCTCTTGGAGGACGTGCAACAGCTTAGTCTGGGCCTCCAGGGACATTTCCCCGATCTCGTCGAGAAAGGCCGTGCCCCCAGAGGCCGCTTGTAGTTTTCCGATGCGTCTTTCCGACGCCCCCGTGAACGCGCCCCGCTCATGGCCGAAGAGCTCGCTTTCGATAAGCTGAGACGGCAGGGCGCAGCAAGAGACATGAACGAAGGGTCCGTCGCGCCGGGGTCCCGCCGTGTGGATGGCCCGGGCCAGCAAGTCCTTTCCGGAGCCGCTTTCCCCGGTGACAAGAAGCGTCGAATCGATGGCGGCCGCTTCCCGCGCGAGATCCAGAGCCTCCTGCAACGCGGCGCTCGATCCCGCGAAGGCTTCGAATCCGCCGGGTTCGCTCTCCGGCACGGCGCGGGCGGCGCTGCGTTCCCGTTCCCCGGCCAAGACACGGGCGATGAGGAGCACGAGCTGCTCGATATCGAAGGGCTTGATGAGGTAGTCCCGGGCGCCCAGTTTCATGGCGTCGACGGCTACGTTCACGGAGTTGAGGGCGGTCACCATGATCACGGGCGTCTGCCAGCCCCGGTCACGCATGGCGCGCAAGAACTCCAGGCCGTCCATCTTCGGCATCACGTGGTCCAGAATGATGAGATCAACGGCCGCGCGCTCCAACGCTTCCAGGCCCGCGGAGCCGTCTTCCGCCGTGATCACGGCGTACTGATCGGACAAGGCGATCCGGAAGGTCTCCCGGACGCTGCGCTCGTCATCGATGGCTAAGATGGTCTGCATACGCCCCTTCGGCAATTGGCAAACTCAACACAAAACGCGCGCCGCCGTCGTCCGGGCTGGACAGGGTCAACGCGCCGCCGTGTTGCTTGAGAATCCGTTGGGCCATCGTCAACCCGAGCCCCATCCCTTGCTCCTTCGTGCTGAAAAACGGCAAGAGCAACTGGTCCGCGTCTTGCTCGGGGACGCCCGGCCCCGTGTCCCGCACGCTTACGCAACACTGGTCCTCCTCGCGCCACGCCGCGATGTGCACGGTCCCGCCGCTGGGCATCGCGTCGATGGCGTTCTCCACCACGTTGTGGAGGGCTTGCGCCAAGTACAGCGGATCCATGGAGACCTCTGGCGGGACCGGGTCCAACTCCAACTCCGCTTGAACGCCGTTCCGCTCCATGGCCTCGGCCAGGCCGTCGACCACCTGCCGCACCACCCTGTTGATGGTGTCGGGCTGCATGGTCAGCCGGGGATGGTTGGCGAACTCGAACAGGGTGTTCACGACGCCATTGATGCGCTGCACCTCCTGCTGCACCACGTCGCCGAACTGCTCCCGAAACTCGGGAGAATCATACTTCTTCGGGAGGAGTTGCGCAAAAGTGTTGATGGCGACCATGGGGTTCTTGATCTCTTGGGCGACGCGCGAGGCCAGAAATTCCCAGTACGGGCTGAAGACCACGTCTTCCTTGGCGGCCTTCCCCTGTTTCCGGGAGAGCTTGGAGAAGATCACCACGGCTCCGCCGCCTCCAAGCGGGGTCACGCTCAATCCCAGATCGGCGTCGATGGCGGGGTCGCGCACCTCCTGTCGGAGCCGGGCCTTCCCGTCCTTCAAGGTGCGCAGGGCGACGTCCGCGAAACCCGAGCCGAGTTTCTGCACACTCCGCCCCATCACGTCGGCCGCCCGCACTTGCAAAAGGCGTTCGGCGCTCTTGTTCATCATGCTCACGGTCCGGGCGGGGCTTACCGCGACGACGCCCGCGGTGATGTTCGCCAGAATCGCGTCGAGTTCGCTCCGTTGCCGGGCCATGTCCTGATACAAGCCCGCGTTTTCCAGCACAACCGACGCGTACCGGGCGAGACCGGTGACCAGGTCCCGCTCCTCCCCGCTGTAATCGAGCCCGGAGGCCTTGTCTCCCACGACAATGGCGCCCCGGACTTGGCCGTTCATCATGATGGGCGCGCCGAAGCGGCCGTTCAGGATGTGCAACTCCTTGGCGGCGCCGTTGCCGCCGGTGGGCCCGTCGCGGTCGAACAGGCACGCGTTCTCCTGAAACCAGCGCATCAACCCCGCGGACGAAGCGAGCCGGAGTTCCGCGGTCACCGTGGCCGGCAGGCCCTGGCTCGCGGCGACGGTGACATCGCCGTCCTCTTCGAGCAACACGGCGCAGCGCGCGGCGTCGAAGACGTCGCTCAGGCAATCGATCAGGCTTTGGCTGATCCGTTCCCGATCCTTCATGTAGCTTGCGGTCCGTTGCATCCACCGCAGGGCGATCTGGTGCTGGTTCACCGTGGCCGGCGCCATGGGCCGGGGCTGCGCCTCCGCCGGCGCCTCCATCTCCGCGCCTGGTTTGACCCGGGAGACAGCCTCGTCAATAGCCTGGCGAAGCTCAACGCAATTAAACGGCTTCGCCAGCGTTTTGGACACACCGGCAAGCATGCACCCGGCCAGCGTCTCGTTGTCCGTGCGCGAGCTCAGCATGATGGCCGGCGGGGCGGGCCCGCGCTCCTGAACATGCCGGAACGCCTCCAGCCCCAGGCTGGGGGCGTCATCGATGATGAGCGCGTCCGCGCGCATGCTTATCAGCCGGCGCACCGCCGCGGCGGCCGACGCCTCGAATAACAACAAGTCCGTGCTGGGGAGGGCCGCCCGCAGCGACTCCCGCAGGGCTTGTTCTTCCGTAAGGGCGAGTACAACGTTCATTCCATCACCTCGTTTCGACAGGCGCCACGTTCGTGACCAAGGGAAGCCTGATCGTGAACGTGGCGCCTTCGTTCACCCGGCTTGTGACATGAATCTCCCCGTTGTGTTCGGTGAGGATCCCGTGGACCACGGGCAAACCGAGGCCGCTTCCGTATTCCTTGGTCGTGTAGAAAGGCGTAAAGATGGCGTCGAGCCGTCCAGGAGGAATCCCACAGCCCGTGTCGCCGATGACGATCCTGGCGCACTCGATTTCCCGGTGGGGCCGGGCGCCGCCGCCGCTTCGCATTTTGCTCCGGCTGGCTTCCACGCGAAGCGTCCGAATATCCGCGTCCTTCATGGCGTCGATGGCGTTCAAGACGATATTCAAGAAGGCCTGATGAAGCTGTTGTTCGTCGCCAGCGACGGGCAGGCCGCTTGGCGGAAACGTCTCCCGCACTTCGATCCGCCCTGTTCGCGTCTGATTTTCAACAAGGGACAGGACGCGCTTCAGCACCCCGCAGACGTTGTGGGCGGCGAAACTGGCGGGCCGGGGCCGCGCGAAATCCAGGAGACGGCTGACAATGGAGTCGATCCGGTCCACCTCCCGGGGCACGAGGTCGCAGAATGTCGATCGGAAGGATTCGTCCATGTACCGGTCCTCGAAGAGTTGGCTCAAGGTTTTGATGGACACCAGGGGGTTTTTGATCTCATGGGCCATGCCAGCGGCCAGCACGCCCAAGGACGACAGCTTGTCGGCGCGTTGCACGTTCTGCTCCAGCCGCTTCACCTGGGTGAGGTCATAGATCATAACCATGGCGCCGGTCACGCTGTTATCGGTGCTCACCAAGGTGGACGACGAGATGACCACATAGCTCTCCTGATTGTCTGGACCCGCGATGATGGCCTCGTAGTCCCGAATCGCTTGCCGCTCTTCCAGGGTCTGCCGCAACACGTTGGCGACCTCCTCCGGCAAGGTCTGCAAGGGTTCTCCGCGCGAGACAGGGCCGACCGTTTCGACGGCGCCGCGGTTGACCGTCGTAATGACGCCGTTGATGTCCACGGCGATGACGCCGCCCCGCATGTTGCTCAGGATGCGGGCCCGATGCATGTTGGCCTCTTCGAGGCGGCGATACAGGCGCGCGTTCTCTATCGCCGTGGCGAGGGGCCCGGAGACGGCGGAGAAGATCGAGAGGTCGCCGGCGGTGTAGATGTCCCGCGAGGTCTTCGGCCCCAGCGCCACCACGCCGACGAGACCGGACGCCGTGGCGAGAGGCACGCAGACCTCGGCGTTCAGCACGGTGAGCTGATCTTGGAGGACCACCTGGGCCTGAGGCCGGGGCACGTGGAGGAGCTGGTCCAGGACGAGGGGCTCGGGGCGAACTCGCAGGTGATTTAGGAGGGGGATGAATTCGCGGCTGCGCGCGCCGGGTTCGCTGGAATCGCTGGCGTGTTCCAGAATCAGCACGCCCGGGTCCTTTTCGTCCACAAGAAAGACGCGGACGTGCTCAATGCCAACGGTCTGCTGGATGTCTCCCGCCGCCGCGGGCAAGAGCTCGTTCAGCCGCACCATCTGACTGCATGTGCGGCTCAGCCGTGTAAGCAGGGCCTGGGCGTCATAGCGGCGGTTCACGATGTGGCGATCCAAGAACAGTTGAAGCCGCTCCTTCGCGGGTTGTAAGACGATGGCGATGACAACGGCGGCGATGATCGTGGAGACCACGCCGGTTGGCGCGTTTTCATCATGAACTAGGGAATGGGTTATGGCGACGGCGCCAAGGAAGGTCAGCAGCACGAACCCGGTCAACACCGTGTACAAGGTTGTGCGCGATACAATGACCCAGATATCCAGCAACTGGTACCGGACCATGGCGTAAGCGAATACGGTCATCATGAAGACCACGAAGATCGGCCCGTAAGCTTCGAGGTAGCTGATCTCCAGCAGGGGCCCAAGGACATTCGTGAACACGATGAAGAACACGGAGAGGTAGATGCCGAACATCACGTGTTCGATCTGGCGCCGTTGCACCCCTTCGGCGCTCCGGCGCTTCCGGACCAAGTTGGCGAACGACACCACCACGGTGACCACCGTGACTACCGCAAAGGCCAGAAACACGTGGCCATACGCCGCCACGGGAAGGGGGCCTTCGTCCATGTTGACGCTGGTGACGTGCCACGGCGTGAGCGCGCCCGCGGCCAAGAGCGCCCCGGCCGCGTAAAGCGCCGCGAGGAACCAGCGCTGACCCTGGAACCGGCCGGTTGGAAACACGCCGATGAAGTAGTAGAAAGACGCGGGGAGGAAGGCGGAGACCATGAACGTCAAGGCCAACCAGACGCGCGCCTCGCTTTCTGTGCCGCTCTGTACGATCCCCGCGACGCCGCCGGTCCACAAGGCGAGATTGAAGCATACGAGGGCAAAGGCGCGGTTGGCGGCGTTTCCCTTGTCTCGGGATAAGACCAGGCCCCCCAAGCCCAGGCAGGACAGGGCGGCGATAACGAGAACGACTATAAGCCACGCAACATCCATCGTTTACTTCGCACGGCGCAGCACGGCCGCGGTGTGTGTGCCTCCGAAGCTCATGGCCACGGTAAGGGCCGCCGACACGTCATTGAAGCGCGCCCGCTGCGGCACGTAGTCGAGATCGCATCCATCGGCGGGCGACTCCAGATTCAGCGTGGGCGGAATCACGCCCTCATGCAACGCCAACAACGCGCCGGCGGCGCCAAGAAGCCCTCCCGCGGCGTAGGCCTGGCCGGTCATCGACTTCACCGAGGAGACCGGAATGCGATAGGCCCGCCTGCCAAGAGCTCGTTTGAATGCGTTGGTCTCACATATATCATACACGGAAAGAGCCACTCCGTGACTTTGGATATAGTCAATATCGTCTGGACTCGCCCGGGCGTCCGCCAAAGCCGCCGTGATGGCGCGCGCCATGGCGGCTCCCTCGCTCTCCAAGGTCAGCGGGTTCAGGCCTTCCGCGGCGGAGCCCATGCCCGCCACTTCCGCGAGAATCATGGCGCCCCGGGCCCGCGCCCGATCTTCCCGCTCCAAAACCAAGGCGACGGCGCCCTCGGCGAGGACAATGCCGTCCCGGCCCGCGTCATAGGGCCGCATCGCCCCCTCCGGATCGTCGTTGCGTTGGGAAAGGATGCCCATGGCGCAGGAAGCCGCGAAGGACATGGGAAAGATCGGCGACTCCGTCGCGCCCACCAGGGCGGCGTCCGCCTTGCCGCGGCGAATCTGCTCCACGCCCCAGAGCAGGACATCCAGCCCCGTGGTGCACCCGCTCGCGATCGTTATGGCCGGCCCCCGGAACCCATAGTCCACCGTGACATGGATGGTCGCCGCGTGGCCGGAAAAGGCGGAGGACGCCGTCCGGCTCACACGCTTGTATCCCCCGGTGGCGAACGCCTGTAGTTCTTCCGCCCACGCCTCGTTGGGGGAGCCCACGCTTGTGCCGAATCCCGTGGCGATGCGTTCGGCCTCGTATCCGGCCGCGGCCAGTTCGGCGTCGTCAACGGCCAGACGCGCGGCGGCCACGGCCTGGTGCACGTGACGATGCCAGCGGCGCACGTCGCGGCGAGGTATGAAATCGGCGGGATCAAAGTCCCAGAGTTGCCCGGCGATGCGGCAGGGAAAGGGCTCCGGATCGAAGCGGTCCAGGTGGCGGACGCCCGATTCGCCCGCCTCCAACGCGCTCCAGTAGGCGCGGCGGCCCAGGCCGTTGCTGGCCAACACGCCCGCCCCGGTTATCGCCACGGAGGGGGAATCGGCCATGGCTAACCCCCTGTGACGGTGTGCGCCAGGAGCCCGGGCGCGGCGGCGCGGGCGGCGGGACAGGCCGAGGCGTTGATGCGGTCCTGAATCGCGTACACGGTAGCGGCGTCGCCGGTCAGAAAGGCGCGGAGAAACTGATGCGCGAACAAGCGAGTGTGCCCGGGCCCCGAGGCGAGGCGCGCGAGCAGGGCCATCTCGCCGCTACGGTACGTCACCCCTCCCCATCCGCTCAGCGCCCGGACAAGGTTGTCCCGCGCCTGGACCTCCATGCCCCGGTAGCTCAAGCGGCGCCCCTCCCGCTCGTATGGCGGGTCAGCGCCCGGAGGCAAACAGGCCCATCTCCACATCCGCAGGAGATGCAGCAACGGCCCGCGAAAGTCTCTGACGCCGGCTTCATCTGGACGCCAGTGCTCCGTGGCGGGGGGGAACGGGTCCACGGAAACGCCGTGGGGCCGCGTCCGAGCCACGAAACGGAGGGTCTCCGCCCGGGTATGGTAATCGTCGGCTGGGCAGGGAAAGCGAAAACGCACCGCCGTGAAGAGGCCCGCCGCCTTGCTCGCGCGCACCATCTCCTCGGCGGCGGAGACGGTGAAACCGTATCCGTAGTAACCGTCCAGAAGCCGCTGGCTCCCGGATCCGATGGTCAGGTCCAAGGCGGCGCAGCCCGATCCGCGGAGCGCCTCCACAAGCTCCCGCGCCCCCTCCGCCTGAACGCTGCGGGCGAAGACCGTGTTCAGGCCCCGGACGCGGAGGCCATGGGCAATGGCGGCGGCGTGACGCGGCGGCGTGGCGGGGTTCGGAAAAACAAAGGCTCGGGCGTTGTACAACCGCTGTAGGTGCGCCACCTCGGCGGCCACCGCCGTGAGGGGCGGCTTGGCTTCCGCCCGTTCGCGCGGCCCGCTGTCTCCAAGAGCGTTGGCCGGGATCTCCTCGTCCACGGCGAAGAGCTTGAGCTTGTCGTCGCCAGCGATGCCGGGATAGACGCCCGCGCCATAGGCCGGAGGCGCTTGACGAAGGGCGCCCGGCGCGCCGCCCTTCAGCGCGGGCGCCCGGCCGCCTCGTCCCCGGACCCAGACGCCGCGCCATGCGTCCGCGTCGCCGAGGTGGGCCGCCATGGAGCACAGTCCAGCCGTAGCCGCGGCGTCGCAGCATACGGCCGCAACACCCCGGCAGGCTCGCAACACCGTGAAGGGCCGTTGCGCCGCTCCCGGCCCGAATGCGGCGATCAGAACGTCCTCCCGCAGGGCCCGGAGAGGCTTTACGGCGGCGTCCATCGCAAAAAGGTCCAGGGGCGTGACAATCCTGAACGCCACGAACCGGTGACCAGCTTCTGACAAGACGCGGGCGGTCTCGGCGCCTTGCGCGCGCAACGCCGCGCCGTAGGCCTCCGCCCACGGACCCAGCTCATCTCGCAGCGCCTCCTCCCAGGGCCCGGTCTGTCCCCCGCCGTCCTCAATCCGGGCCGCGGCCTCTTCCATCGTGGTCCGGGCGCCGGCCGGATAGAGCCTATCGAAAAGCGTCACCGTTCCGTAGTCGTACACCCGGACCGGATGACCCGCGTCGGTCAACGCGCCGGCGGCCAACGCCAGAGAACGGCTGGGCATGAGCGTCCACGGCTCTCCCGGCCAGCCCGGGAAATAGACCAGCGCGCACCCTGGACTCATGACGCCGCACCTCCATATATTGTATCCGAAAGAACGATGCCCTACATATCGTGACGCCTGACGTGAAGAAAAGATAATCACCGGCGCCAAACACTACCCCAAACCGCGATAATCATAACAAGCCCACACTATATGTGCAATAGCCTTGAACACCATCAACAAGATATTGATACGGACCAGAAGAAGAAGCG
>SLHB01000099.1 GCA_007136375.1 Candidatus Hydrogenedentota bacterium | reverse complement strand
GCCGTGACGCGCGGGATTCCGGAAGCTGGAACGTTGAGGCCCATTGCCGACGGTATCGAGATCGCGCGGACGTACTACGACGCCCGGGGCGAGCCCGTGGCGGACGCCCGGTTCGACCACATCCAGAGCTACGTGGTGGGCGTCACGCTGTCGTGCGGCGAGCCCCTGGAGAACGTCGTGGTCTCGGACATTCTGCCCGCGGGCTTCGAAATCGAGAATCCCCGGCTCGATCCCTCCGTGCTGGAAGGGCGGGGTCTGGAGGATATGACCGAGCCGTCGCACCTGGAGATCCGCGATGACCGGCTCATCGCCGCTTTCGATGAACTCTCCAGCGGTGAGCATCGGTTCTATTACGTTGTGCAGGCGGTGACGCCCGGCGCCTTCGAGCAACCGGCCATCGCGGGCGAAGCGATGTACGACGACACCATCCGCGGCCGGGGCGAGGGGCGCCGCGTTGTGGTCGAAGAATGAGCGTGGATGAGGAAGGGCGGAGCATGAAGCCCCGGCGGCGAACGGCGGCCAGGGCGCTTGCGGCGTTGCTCTTGATGGCCGGCGTTCTGGGCGGAAGCGGTCTGTGGTGGCTCGGCGAAGCCCGGCATGGCCCTATAGACGCCGAGCGGTACATGGCCGTGAACCCCTCGGCGGAGATGCTCGGCCGTGACGGCGCGCCGCTGTACGCGTATTTGAACGAAGGGGACCACTGGTCCTTTCCCCGCGATCTGGACGCCGTTTCGCACCATCTGCTAAACGCGGCCGTCGCGGCCGAGGATCAGCGTTTCCGGCGCCATGCGGGCGTGGATCCCCGGGCGGTGGTTCGGGCGGCGGCCCAGAACGTGTGGCGGGGCGGGGTCGCGTCCGGCGCGTCAACCCTCACCATGCAGGTTGTGAAGCTTCATGGAGACGTGCCGCTCACCTTCGGAGACAAGGCGCGGCAAGCCATTAAGGCGCTTCGTCTGGAGACCCGCCTGACCAAGGATGACATCCTTTGGGCCTACGTCAATTCGGCGCCATATGGACGAAATCTGACGGGAGTCGAGGCGGCTTCCCGGCGCTATTTTGGTAAATCCGCGTCCCAGTTGACCTTGTCCGAGGCGGCGCTGCTCGCGGGGCTGCCAAAGGCCCCGGGGCGTCTCGACCCCATCGCCGCGCCACACGAGGCCCTTAACCGCCGCGGCTATGTCCTCGGGCGGATGTTAGCGGCGGGGTTTATCGATGAAGGCGCCTACCGCCGGGCGATGGCCGCGCCGTTGGGCGTCCGCTGGCATCCTCATCCCGCGCACGCGCCTCACTTGGCGATGATGCTGCGGGACGAGGCGCGGGAGAGGGGCGCCGTTACGACAACGCTGGATCGCCGATTGCAAGGGCGCGCCGAGACGCTAGCCCGCGTTCACGCCGCCCGTCAAGGGCCCGGCGTGACCAACGCCGCCGTTATTGTGATCGATGTGGCCGCGGGCGAGATCTTGGCCCGGGTGGGGTCCCAGGATTTCTTCGACACCCCCGGGGGAGGGCAAGTGGATCTCTGCCGGGCGCCGCGTTCGCCGGGATCCGCCTTGAAGCCGTTCACTTTCGCCGTGGCCATGGAGGAGAATCTCCTCTATCCCAGCGAGATTCTCATGGACGGGGTGCTCGACTATGGCCAATACCGGCCCATCAATTTCGACGGCCGCTACCGGGGCGCTCTCACCGCCGAATTGGCTCTGCGCCAATCCCTCAACGTGCCTTCCGTCGCGATCCTTGAGCGTGTCGGATACGCCAGTGTACAGGAGAAGCTGCAAGCCCTTGATCTTACGACCTTGACCTTACCGGCTTCGGCGTACGGGTTGGGGCTCACCTTGGGCAACGCGGAGACGCGCCTGGACGAGCTGGCCGCCGCCTACGGGGTGTTGGCGGCGCTGGGCGAGCAGCGGCCATTGCGGGTGGTCCAGGGAGACGGGGGCCCGGCGCCCGTGGAGCGGCGTTTCTCGCCCGGCGTGGCCCGGGCCATCTACAACATGCTGGAACAGCCCTTGCCCGGCGAACTCCGGGACCAGCGGCTCACTTCGGTTTCGAGCGGCCGCCGCGTAGCTTGGAAGACGGGCACGTCAACGGGCCTGCGGGACGCCTGGGCCTTTGTGTTCAATCAGCACTATGTGGTAGGGGTTTGGATGGGCAACAACGACGGGAGCCCCTCGGCCAATCTCGTGGGCGGCGAGGCGGCGCTGCCGCTCGCGGCCGCCGTGTTCCGGGAGCTGCCCGCCCGGAGCGGCCGGAGTTGGCCTCCGGAGTCCCCCTATCTTCGCGCGGTGGAGGTGTGCGCCCGGAGCGGGTTGCCGGCAGGGCAATGGTGCGGCGCCACGCGCACCGCGAAAATCCCCCGGGAGCAGTACCTGAACCGCCGCTGCGGTGTGCATGGACCGGCTGGAGCGGCTCCGATCCTGGCGCGCGCCACGGTTACGGCGGCGGACACGGAGCGGGCCGCTTCGGAACGCTGGCCGGGCAGCGCCCGGCGTTGGAACCTTGCGGACATCGCCGTGCCCCGGGGCGCGGCGGCGGGACGGAGGACGGCGCTTGAGATCACGAATCCTCCCGGAGGCGCGGTTTTCGTCCTTACTGGCGAGCCGGGCGGCGATCGCATTCGCCTGCGCGCAAGCCGGGATGGGGAGGAGGAGTTGCACTGGTATCTCAACGGCCGCTACAAGGGCCGGAGCGCCCGGGGCGAGCCGCTCTACCTGAGCCTCGAAGCGGGCGAACATGCTCTCACCTGTATGACGTCCTCCGGGGAAACGGACACTGTCGAATTCGAGGTGGCCCGGAACTGATCCGGCAGGCATGCGAACGCCCCGGCGGGGCTCTGGACCCGCGCCGGGGCGGCAACGTTGGGTTTGGCCCGCCTGACTACGGCAGGTTGCTGATGATGGCCTGGCCGAATTCGCTGCACTTCACTTCCTTCGCGCCTTCCATGAGGCGGGCGAAGTCGTAGGTGACCGTCTTAGACGCGAAGGTCTTGACCAAGGCGCTCACGATGGCCTCGGCGGCTTCGTTCCAACCGAGATGGTCGAACATCATTACGCCGGAAAGGATGACGCTGCTCGGGTTGACCTTGTCCAGGTTCGCGTACTTGGGCGCCGTGCCGTGGGTGGCCTCGAAGATGGCCGCGCCTGTCTCGTAGTTGATGTTCGCGCCTGGGGCGATGCCAATGCCGCCGACTTGCGCCGCCAAGGCGTCACTGAAGTAGTCGCCGTTCAGGTTCATAGTGGCGATAACGTCGAACTCCTTGGGCCGCGTCAACACCTGCTGCAAGAGGATGTCGGAAATCGCGTCCTTCACAAGAAGCTTGCCGCCCGGGTCGCCGTTGCAGTCGTCCCAGGTGACGGCCACGTCGGAAAATTCTTCGCGCACGAGCTCATAGCCCCATTTGCGGAAGGCGCCCTCCGTGAACTTCTGGATGTTCCCCTTGTGGCCAAGGGTGACCGTGGGATAGCCGTGCTTCAACGCGTAATGGATGGCGGCGCGGATGAGGCGCTTCGAGCCCGTGATGCTGATCGGCTTTATGCCGATGCCCGAGTCCCGCCGGATGTCCCAGCCATAGTTCGAGCGCAAGTAGTCGATGAGCTGGAGGGTCTCCGGTTTGCCTTCCTCCACCTCCATGCCGGCGTAGACGTCTTCGGTATTTTCGCGGAAGATGACCATGTTGACGTCTTCCGGACGTTTTACAGGGCTGGGCACGCCGGGAAAATGGCGGACGGGGCGGACGCAGGCGAAGAGCTCCAACTGTTGCCGGAGCGACACGTTGAGGCTGCGGAATCCCTCGCCGACGGGCGTGGTGAGGGGACCCTTGATGGCCACGCCAAACTCGCGGATGGCGTCCAGGGTCTCGTCGGGCAGATATGTGCCATAAACGCCGTTCGCCTTTTCGCCGGCGAACACTTCCATCCACGCGATGGCGCGCTTGCCGCCGTAGCAATGTTTGACCGCCGCGTCGAACACGGCCTGGGAGGCCCGCCAGATGTCGGGGCCGGTGCCATCGCCTTCGATAAAGGCGATGATGGGATTGTCGGGTGTTTGCAGCTTGCCATCCAGCGCCGCCGTAATCTTCTGCCCGCTGTTGGGCACGTTGATGTGGGTGTATGCGCTCATGAGTCCTTCCTGTTCCCTCCTGTAACGGCCGGCGGCCTGTGCCCGTCTCCTCTCGCGGAGCGGGGCCGCGGCCGGCTCCTCCCGGTTTGTCTATCGCGCCTTCGCCCGCGGGTCCGCGTTCACGGGCCGAGCTTCACGAGCCGCGCGTATTTCACGTGGGGCACCCGCTGCACCTGGTCCAAGACTTCGTCCGATATGGGGCCGTCCAAGTTCAGCACGGTCGTCGCGTTCTGGCCCGGCTCGTCCCGGCCGAGGACCAGGTTCGCGATGTTCGCGCCCGATTCGCCGATAGTCAGGGCGACGCGGCCCAACACCGCCGGCTTGTCCTCGTTCATGCAGATGACCATCCAACCTTCCGGCACGGCGTCCACCCGCATTCCGTCGATGCTGCAAATTCGAGGATCCGTCTTTCCGAAGAGCGTGCCCGCGATGGCGTGGGTTTCCTGATCGGTCTTCACCTTCACGGTGACCTGGAAGGCGTAGTCCGAGGGCTTGGCTTGCCGCGTCTCGCTAAACTCGATGCCATGGTCCTTGAGCAGGACGGGCGCGCTCACCACGTTCACCGAATCGATGAGAGGCGTAAGAAAGCCCGTAAGCACGGCGGCCGTGATGGGGTAGGTGTCGGAAACGCCCAGCTCTCCGGCGTACTCGATTTCGATAGACGTTGGCGTGCCTTCCATGTAGCTCGCCTGGAATTGGCCGAGGCGCTCGCCCAAGTAGAGGAGCGGTTGGAGCTTCTTCCTGGTTTCCGGATCCAGACTCGGAACGTTGACGGCGTTGACGATGGCGCCCGTCGTGAGATAGTCCACGATCTGTTTGGCCACGTCCACCGCCACGGTTTGCTGCGCCTCGCCCGTCGACGCCGCGAGGTGGGGCGTCATCACAATGTTGTCAAGATCCATGAACGGATTCTCGTCCGGCGGCTCCTTGGAATAGACGTCCAGGGCCGCGCCCGCGATGGTCTTGTCGCGGAGGGCCTCGGCGAGATCCTGTTCGTTGACGATGCCGCCCCGGGCGCAGTTGATGATCCGGGCGGTGTCCTTCATTTTCTTGAAGTGTTCCTTCCGGATCATGTTGTTAGTCTTTTCCGTCTTCGGCGCGTGGACGCTGATGAAGTCGGACCGTTCCAGAAGATCGTCCAGCGAGACCAATTCCACGCCGAGAGACTCGGCCTTGAGCTTGGTCAGGATCGGGTCGTAGGCGAGCACCTTCATTTCGAAGGCTTGGGCGCGCTTGGCTACGGCGCCGCCGATGCGGCCCACGCCCACGATGCCCAGCGTCTTGCCGCGGACCTCCGCGCCCATGAAGAGTTTGCGGTCCCATCGGCCGGCCTTCATCGAGGCGTGCGCCTCGGGCACGTTCCGGCACAGGGCGAGCATTAGAGCGAAGGTGTGCTCGCAAGTGGAGATGGTGTTGCCGCCCGGCGTGTTCATCACGACGACGCCCATCTTGGTCGCGGCGTCCTTGTCGATGTTATCGGTGCCAACCCCGGCCCGGCCGATAACCTTGAGGTTCTTGGCGTGTTGCAGGGCTTCCGGGGTCACTTTCGTGCCGCTTCGCACCACAATCCCATCGTATTCGCCAATGATCGCGGCGAGTTCATCCGGCTTCTGCGCCGGTTTCACATCGACTTCGAATCCCGCCATCTGGCGGAATACGTCGACGCCTTCTTCGCTAAGTCCATCCAATGCGAGAATCTTTGGCATGGAGTCTTCTCCCCTGGTTGAGCAGTATCTGGCGACAGGTATGCCATACCGGCGCCTGGGCAGGATAAAGTTGCTTGGCAAGGCGGGAGGCAGGAATCATGCATGTGCGCGCTAGCTTGGGTGATCCCCCGAAAGGGGCCCCTGGCGCCCAACGCCTCGCCTCCGCTGGCCGGTCAAGGCGGCGGATAACCACGTCTTGGGGTCTCGTGTGGCGCCCGGCGTTCCCCAAAGCAATGGGGCGCCCACGACAACGGCCCGCGGAACACACAACGAAAACGCGCTAGGGAAAACGAGTGTTTTACCCTAGCAAGACGGTCCCCCCCCTGTCAAATGCGCGAATCGTTCCGTGCTAGGACACGTGGCGCAACTAATGTGATTGCGGGCAATACGGAACTAAGACGGCGCCTAGGCGTAGGCGGGGGCGTTGCCAGCCTTCCACTTGATGTTGCAGCCCATGCTCGGCTTTTGCGGCTCCGGCGCCGGAGCGCCCGCGAGAACGGCGTCCAAGGCGGCGCGCAGGTCCTTACCCGTGACGGGGACATCGTTGCCCGGACGGCTGTCGTCGAGTTGGCCCCGGTAGGAGAGCTTCTTGTCGGGGCCAAAAACAAAGAAATCGGGTGTGCACGCTGCCTGATAGGCCTTGGCTGTCTCCTGGGTCTCATCGAAGAGATAGGGGAAGGTGTAGCCGTAGGCCTGGGCTTCCCGCGCCATTTTCTCCGGATTGTCGTCCGGGTAATTGGCCACGTCGTTGGAGTTGATGGCGACTACGGCCACGCCCTTCTCCTGGTACTCCTTGCCGAGCCGGGCCAGCTCCTCCCGGATATGCTTTACATACGGGCAATGGTTGCAAATAAACATGATCAAATACGCCTTCGCGCCGCTGAAATCGTCCAGCGAGTGCATCGTTCCCTGAGGATCCGGCAAAGCGAAGGGCGGCGCTTCCGTGCCGAGGGGCATCATGGTCGAGGGCGTCAGGGCCATCGGTTCCTCCTTGTGCGTCTTTTGGGTTTCCGCGTGTTTCAACCCCCCAATGATAAGGAAGGCGCCGGGGCAAAGACAAAAGAAGGCGCGTGGGGCTCCCCGCGGGACCGCTGGGCCATGGCGGCGGAGCCGTGGGCTTACAGGAAATCCTCTAGGCGGTCGTAGTTCTTCCTGGCCAAGCCCGCTTCGTTGTATGGCGCCGCGCCTCCCGTCAGATCGCGGATGTCCTGATCGATGTACACCTCGTTATGCGGTTTGAAGCCGGGAATGGTCAAGACGTTGACGAATACGTCCAAGCCCCTGTGGCCCACGCCCGGTGGAATGAGCACGAGGTCGCCGGGCGCAAGGGCGTGCCGCTCGTAGCTGTAGAGATCCCGAAGATCCGGAAACAGAAGGATGGCCGCCTCGCGGTCTTTGTTTACGATCCCGTAGTCCCCAGGATCGAGGACCAGATACATCTCGGTTTGCGGAAGTCCGCCCCGGGGCGGGCGCGGCGGGTGAAAGTGCGTCGAGGAGAGTTCCTCCGGAATGTTCACCACGTGGGCGTTCACGAAGTTCACGCCATCGCCCCGTTGGCCGGGATGGTCGATGCGCCACGTCAGCGGCAACCGCCGGACCGGATCGAACTCGAAGCTGCATCCGCCCGCCGTGTCGATGAGATACCGCAACCGCCGGGCCGTTGAGATATGGGATGCGCCCTGATCCGTCTTCTCGATGCTCAAGCACGCGAAGTCGCCGCGCACGGCGATATCCTCAGCGCCGCGAACGACGAGTTGGTCGCCCGTCATCACGCGCTCGTAAGAGCCCGTCTGTTTCACGGAGTAACCGTGTTCGCCGGGGAGGAGAAACAGCCGCTCCAAGGTCTTTTCCACGCGCGCATCGGCGGACCATGGCCGGGCGATGTGATCCAGCGCCCAGAGCTGGGCGCTGAAGTCGCCCACGAACTTGCCATTGCGCCGCCGGTCTAGGATGAGGCGAACCTGAGCCGCCGCTTCGGCGCTCAGCGAGTCGAAACCCGCCTCAAGCTGGTTCAGCATGTCCCTGAACGCGGCGCTGGCCGGTTCGATCAGATATTCCCCGGGGAGTTCGGCGCCGTCGCCTTCCTGAGTGCGGTATCCTGCGGGCAAGTAAGCCTCGCCCTCGCCCCGGTAGATCCAGAAGACGCGGGCGCCTCCATGGCGGGCGTGAAGCTCACCATCGCCGTTGACCTCCACGACGGACAGGGTTAACCCTGGGTAGGCGACTTCCAGTTGTTCCTTGATGGCTGCGAAGGATACGGGATCCTCAACCGAGCCGGTTAGCGCGGTGCTTTCCATGAACATTGTGTCGGCCAGTCCTTTCATGAAACCGGCCCGGCGAATGAGCGCCGAGCCGGATCTCTGTTGAGCGCGGGCGCGTTGGAATCGGCGGCGCCTCGGCGTCCGGGTTTCTAGACTTCCGCGGGCAATTGGAAGCCGTCGCGCCGTGGCCGGTCGAGGTAGTGGTTGGCCCAAGAGCTGTTGGCGAACCGCTCCTCCTCGGGATTCCATTCCAAGACTTCGCCGGTTTCGCGGGTGATCTCGCTGACCCAGCGCGCGATGTTCGCCAGATGGCACACCGTCGCGGTTCGGTGGCCCACTTCCACGTTGGCCACGGGATCCCTGCGCTCGCGGATGCAGTCCAGCCAGTCCTGATGGTGGTTCGTGCTGTGGTAGAGCTGGACTTCAGGGTCTTCCAGCGGCGTCTCGATGAGGCCGGGCGGGTCCGCGTCCAAGGAGCCGCGCGTCACGGTGATGGAGCCGTCCTCGCCGACAAAGCGGACGCCGCTCTTATTGGGGCCGTCCTTGAACTCCATGACGGCGCCGTTGGCGTAGCGCATGTACACGATGGGAGACTGGGGCCCTTGATGCCGGCCCCCGGGATTTTCCGCCGTGCTGAAGAAGCGCTCGAAGGGTTCGCCTTCCGTCCAGATCTCCACCGGCCCGCTGTCGTCCATGCCGAGCCCCCACTGCGCCATGTCCAGGCCGTGGCTGCCCCAGTCCGTCATGTCGCCGCCCGAGAAGGGCCGCAGAGACACCCAGCTCGGGTTCTGGCCGTTGTCAAACACGCTCATATTGAAGGGCAACAGCTCGATGGGGCCGCACCACAGATCCCAGTCCACGCCATTGGGAATCGCCTCGCCGGGTTGCGCGCATTCCATGGGGCTATGGTAGTTGTAGGCCTCCACCTTCGTGACGGCGCCAATAGCGCCGTTGCGGACGTACATGCAACCGTCATACTCCCGTTGGCCGGAGCGCTGCTGGCTGCCCGTCTGGAAGACGCGCTCGTACTTCCGCACCGCCTCGGCCATGCGGCGGCCTTCCCTGATGGTGAGGGAAATGCACTTCTCGCAATAGATGTCCTTGCCTGCTTGCGCGGCGTGGATGGCGTTCAGCGCGTGCCATTGCAGCGGCGTCGCGATGATGACGGCGTCGATGTCGTCCCGGTCGAGAATCTCGTGGTAGTCGCGGTACACCTCCGCGTCCACCTCGGCCGCGACTGCTTCCGCCGCGTTCAGGTCCACGTCGGCGATGGCCGCGATCTCGGCGCCGTCGCGGTCATGAAAGGCCCGGGCGAGGCTGCTGCCCATATTGCCCACGCCGATGCTGCCGATGACGATGCGATCGTTGGCGCCCGGATTCCCGTTTCTCGCCAGCACGCCCGAAGGCAGTATCAACGGCGCGGCCGCGCCCGCCGCGACGCCGGCTTTCAGAAAGCCGCGCCGTGTCATTTTCGTAGACATGTTTCCTGTCTCCCAAGTATTCGCGGGTTCTCGCGCGAGCCCGGCGGCTGGCGCGCATACATTTGACGCCCCGGGCCACCGCTGGGGTGGTCCGGGGCTATTTGCGCGGTTTACGCGTAGATTACTTCATGACGGGAAAAGGCTTCAATCACCCCCCGCCAGCGACGTAGGGCATGACGAGATGAGCTTGTGTGCCCATGGCGTTGGGATGCTCCGCCTCGTTCAACCACTCAATCGGATACTCGGAGTTGTAGCGGATGAACCGAACATGGCCGTCCATGAACAGGACGTTGGAACCGCCCGGCACGTGGTTAAAGTTGGCCGTGCTTGAGGCGTCCCGTTCCCATGCGCCGTGCCCTTGCGCCGCGGCGTGTTGCCCCGGGCTCCAGGAGTCGAACATCACGGCAAGGCTGCTTTGGGCCATCGCGCCGGCGCCGGGATTGTTGATGTCCGTGATGAAGAAGCGCTCAATGCCCTCGCGCAGCCGTGGATAGTTCGTCGGCAAGACCGATCCGTCGTCGTCGAAGTAATAGACGTCGGTCTGAATACCGCCGCTGTAGGTGATTAACCGCGGCCGGAAGCCGATGTCGATGTCCATGAGGCCGCGCGGGCTGTACTCAACGCGCACCCATTCCTGAGGCGCGCCGCGCTCACTGATGGCTGGCTGGGTGTAGTGATCTTCCAGGTCGAACCCGCCCGGCATCCAACGCGACGAGGTCACGACAAGATACAGCACGTCTATCATCTGCGACGTGGTCGCCGCGGCGTACCCGGGATACACGTACGACACGGGATGGGAGAGGAAAGCCGCCTGCACCATCCTGGCGATGTGGTCGTCGGCGTAGCCGTTCTGCTGCTGGAACTGGACGATGTCGCGGAACTGGCTCTGAAGGTCCGTCTCCAGGCCGAGCCGCGCCGCGTTGGCCGTCCGGGAATCAGACGGGCAGATCTTCAGATTGACGTCGGTCCAGTAGTCCGGGTAAATGTGTTCACCGGCGAAACCGGTGGACGTGCCCGTGGTGATCCGGGCGTTCTGTTGCGGCGGGAAGAGGCCGCCGCGTTCCTCGTTGGCGTACATCTTGAAGATCTGGCCGAACTGGCGCAGATTGTTGGCGCATGACGCCCGCCGCGCGGCTTCCCGCGCCCGCGCCAAGGCTGGCAGCAGTATCGCCGCCAGGATACCGATGATGGCGATTACCACCAGCAACTCGATGAGGGTAAAGCCTTGCTTCCGCCGTTTCGTCATTGTTTTGCTCTCCGATGACTGGCTCCCTGGAGCCAGCGTTTGCCCTAAGCGTTCTTCATAGGCACAGTCCCGCACATTCAGAAAAGTTTTGTCTATAGAGCCTCTTGCAGAAGTAAGGCTTCACCGCGATTTTTCTCTTGACAACTGATTGTTCATATGTAACAAAGGGTTCTCGACCACGCATCTTCTGTATAGGCGGGAAGGAGGACCATTTTGCTACATGACTGCCGCGTCACACTATCGCGGTATTGGGACAGCATACAAACCCGTTTGTTTCCGGCTCTGGAGGAAGAGCTGGGGCCGTTGCCAGCGACGCATCAATGCCTTGTGCGCACGTTGGATATGGTGCGGATCGAAGACTTCACTCCGGATTGCTGGGGATGTCCGTGGCGTCCGGCCCGGGACCGGTGCGCTATTGGACGGGCTTTCATCGCTAAGGCCGTGTTGAACCTGCCCACCACGCGGGCTCTGTTGAACCGGTTGGAGGCGGATCCGGCGTTGCGGCGCTTGTGCGGCTGGGAGAG
>SLHB01000481.1 GCA_007136375.1 Candidatus Hydrogenedentota bacterium | reverse complement strand
TCGCCCGTTGGTAAACTCGGGCGAGGCGCTATTCCCGTATTTCTCCGGCGATGGCTGGATCCCCACACACACTACCCCCGTCTTTTCGTCCAACAGAGGTGAAATTGCGCGGCGTGCGGCAGGGAAAGCCGCAACCGTCCAGGGGAAAAGGGAAGAAATGGTGGAGGCGGCGGGAATCGAACCCGCGTCCGAAAGCATGATCGCATAAGCGTCTACGTGCGTAGCCCTTCTTTTTGGATTCGCCGCTTGAGAACCCGTCGGGCCCGGTTTCTCAAGCCGCTAGGCGCAGTAAATACCCGCGTCACGGCGCTGACGCCGCCGCCGTTGGCGGGGCCCGCTGTCGGCGCCCTGTCCACCTAGCAGGCGGTCAGTGGCAGGACGGCTGCGCAGTTAATTACGCAGCGAGAGCCAATTCATCGTTGGCATTTGTTTCTTGTCCCGGTGTTTAACGAGGCCTCCGGGACCTCGGCACGCAACTTACGCTACATTACCCTCGTCGAAACCTTGTCGCCCCCTTCATGTCTGTCGACTAGAACGTCCGCGCGGCGTTAGGGTGGAATCCCCATTGCCGCGTCTCGTCCTTATTATGCCACATGGCCCCTACCTTCGCCAAGGCCGGCGCGCGCTAGCGCGCTAGACTTTTCCCGTCTTGACGCCCTTGAGGTAGCGGTCCGTCTCACGCTGGGCCACGCGTTCGCGGAGGGTGTCCCGCTTATCCCCCTTGTGCTTGCCCCGGCAGAGGGCGATCTCCACCTTCGCGATTCCACGCTTGAAGTACATGCGGAGCGGCACAAGGGTCAGCCCGCCTTCCTCGCTCTTGGATTTCAGGCGGGTGATCTCCCCCTTGTGCATAAGCAGCTTCCGGGGCCGCTCCGGGTCGT
Source organism: Candidatus Hydrogenedentota bacterium (assembly GCA_007136375.1). GTDB lineage: Bacteria > Hydrogenedentota > Hydrogenedentia > Hydrogenedentales > SLHB01 > SLHB01. The sequence continues at coordinate 2,014 of SLHB01000481.1, read as the reverse complement.
GATTGAACACGTTGCCCTGTTCGTACGGGCTGATATTCGCGCCGCGCAGGTACATCTCGCCATTGCGCACGTCGGCGTAACTGTCCTTAAAGGACAGCTTGCCGTTGCGCAAGGACTTGACTTCCGTCCCCTGCAGGGCGATTCCCGCTTCGAAACGCTCGAGAATCTCGTAGTCGTGACGGGCCCGGCGGTTGGACGCGATCAGCTTTTCACCTTCGCTCATGGGCGCTCCTGGCGTATATGCCTTCAGGACAACGGCGGCGGGCGTCAGTCCGGATGACGGCGGGGCCCCCAACTCGGGCCCTGTCCTCCCCGCCCAGCCAGGTTAGGCACCAGCCGCTCCTGGCCCGTTTCCAAGGTGACCGTCCACAGCTCTTGCGGGCCACGCCGGGAAGAGCTGAAGAGGATATGGCGGGAATCCGCCGACCAGGAAGGCGACTCGTTCCGCCCGCCGCTGTTCGTCAGCCGGCGGGGATTCTGGCCGTCCGCGTTCATCACGTAGATCTGAAACCCTTCGCCCCTGCGGTTCACGACGTACGTGATGTAGTCGCCGCAAGGCGACCACTCGGGGTCATAGTTGCTTCCTCCTTGAAAAGAAAGCCGGCGTACATCCTCCCCATTCCGGTTCATGACGTAGATCTGCGGCGCCCCCACCCGTTCGCTGACGAAAGCAATGCGCTGACCATCGGGACTAAAGGTGGGTGAACTGTCCACCGTACGTTCGCTGGTCAACTGGCGCACGTTCGAGCCGTCGACGCTCATGAGGTAGATATTCGGCCGCCCATCCGTGCTGCGCACCACGGCGACCTCCGACCCATCCGGAGACCACGAGGGCGCGGCGTTCATGCCCTGGGCCTGGGACAACGGAACGGACTCGCCCGTCGCCAATGTGAGAACGTACAAATGCTGTTGGCGGTCCTTATAGGAGACGTAGGCCAGGCGGGTTCCGTCGGGAGAGAACTCAGGGGTAATCGATATGGATCCGTGATGGGTCAACTGGCGAGCGTCGGCGCCGTCATAGTCGGCGATGAAGATCTCCTTTTCACCGCTCGGCCCCGCGCTGAAGACGATCTGGCTGGTGGCGATGCCCAAGCGGCCGGTCAAGAACAACACCACCTCATCGGCAAACTGGTGGGCCAGTTGGCGCGCCCACCGGCGGCCCGACGTGCTCAGCCGCTTCCCGACAACTTGCACCCCGTCGTACACATCGAAGAGCCGGCACTCAGCGACGAGGGCGCCGTCCCTTTCCGTCACATACGTATAGATAAGGAACTCGGCGGGCGTCCGCCGCCATCCCTCAAAGCTGATCTGGGTGGCGTCCCCGGTAAATCCTCCGAAGTTCGCGGGATAGTCTTGCGAACTCAAGACGGTGAAATGACCGGAAAAATCCAAGTCATAGCTCAAGACCTCGGCCACCAATTCGGCGAGGTCCGTGCTTCCGGGACCGGCCGCGGCGGGCGGAATCGCGATGGGAATGCGCCGGTCCGTGACGCCTTCCAATTCCAACACGAGCGGATCTTGCCCCTGGGCGGCGTGAAAAGCCACAAGGACGCCAAGAACAGTGCACAACAATCTCACGGAACTCTCCTTTATCAACGCGTCAAACTGAACACGAATATGACTTGCTGCTGGGACCCCGTAAACTCCGCCGGCAGGGGCGGGAACGGCGCCGCGTGCCGCACGGCCCGCACGCCCGATTCACCCACCGCCGTGTCTGGCGCGTGCCGCACGATCTCCGGTTGCCCCAGCAGGTGGCCGCGCCTATCCACCGTGAACGAGATCCAAGCGTAGTTGTCCTCGCCGCCCATGCGTACGCCGGGGGGGACCTGCCAGTGGTGCTCCACCTGGCGGCGGACAAGACGGCCCCAGTAGCTAAGAACGTGGGGCAGCTCTTGCTGCATCATCACGCCCGTTTCTTGAGGCGCTTCGGCCGTCTCCGCTTCCGGCTCCATGGGCTGCAGATCAGGTTGGGGTTCCGGTTCGGGCTCTGGCTCCGGTTCGGGCTCTGGCTCTG
>SLHB01000133.1 GCA_007136375.1 Candidatus Hydrogenedentota bacterium | reverse complement strand
GGCCCGCGTTCCGGTGATCCGGGTGATAATCGTTCGGCCGATGGACGATGACAATGTCGGCCATCCACTCCCGGATGAGGCCCACCACCTTGGCGCGGGTCTCCAAATCCGGAACCAATTCGCCGTCGTGGATGTCCAAGACCTCCACTTCGGCCACGCCCATGATCCGGGCCGCCTCTTCCACCTCGGCCGTGCGCCGCTGAGCCAACGGGCCGCCCGCCATGCCCCAGTGGCCGATGTCGCCGTTCGTCAGCGACACGAACTTCACATGATGCCCCTTTTGCGCCCAGCGGACCGCCGAGCCGCCCGCGCGGATCTCCGCGTCGTCGGGGTGCGCCCCGAAGACGATGATGCGCAATTGCCCGTCATCGGGCCGCTCCGCCGCTTGGGGCCGCCAATCCGGGTCCGGGCTTGGCCCGGCGGTGGGCCCCGCCATGGCCGGCGCCGCCAAGAGCGCCGTCACGCAGAGCGCCGTCACCGTCCCCATCAAGCGCCATACGGCGCGCCCATTCTCATACTTGCCGCGTATCTCCGGCATGATGCGCCTCCCTGCTTCCGTTGCATCCCACGTTCCACACAATCGCGCCACCACGGCGCCCGGGAATGATACTCCGCGCTGGACCCCCGCGACAAAACCGGGAACGGCCCCCAAAAACCTACCGCCAGCAGACATCCGTGGTATCATGTTCTCTATGAACGCGTACGCTCAGGAAGCGTCGTGCGCGGCGGGGCGCCCGGCCCTGTGGTGGCAAGCCTTGACCCTGCCAGCGCACGGCGGCAGGCTCGTGCTTGAGGACAGGCCGCCGCCCCATTTCGACGCCGCTCTCCTCGCTGGCGCCGCCTTGCTATACGCCGTCTACGGCGCGGCCATGGGCCTATACCGGGGCTACTATCCCGCCGCCGTGTCCGGCGTGAAGCTGCCCCTCCTCTTTCTGCTGACGCTGGCGGTGTCCCTCCCCCTCTTCTACGCCCTCAACGCCTTGGCCGGCCCACGCTTAACCCCGCGCCAGTGGGCACGCCTATTGCTGCTGGCGTCGAGCGCGCAGGCGGTCGCCCTCGCGAGCTTGGCGCCCATCGCCCTCCTCTTCACCGCGGCGGCGGAGACCCACGGACCGGCGGCGCAAGCCAACTACCTGTTCTTGTGCTTGCTCCACCTCGCCGCGCTCGCCGCCTGCGGCCTGGTGAGCGTTGGCATGGCCGCGCTGCTCCTCCGCGCCGTGGCGGCCGCTCAAGGCGTCCGTCTCCATGGCGCCCTGCTGGCTTTCCTCGCCGCTGTCTACGCCGCCGTAACCGCCCAAGCGGCCTGGGCGTTGCGGCCTTGGGTGGGCAGCCACGCCGTTCCCTACACCGCCCTGCGCCCGCGGGAAGGCTCCTTTCCCGAGGCGGTTTTGGCGTTGATAACCAGTATGTTTGGATGAGGCCACAGGAAATCCGAGGACCAAGCGATGAGCGACGAGAGGCGCGAACACGACGAAGCCGCGGTGGACGCGGAGACGAACGAAGCGGAAGAGGATGCGTCTGGACGGAACGGAAGCACGGAGGAAACGCCTCCCCCCGCCGAATTCCCGCCGGGCTTCTGGCGCCGCGCCGACTACTTGCTCCACCACACCAGGGAGGTTGAAGCGTCGTTACGCCACGGCGAAAGCCTGTGGGGATTGTGTCTCATCATGCTATGGGCGACCATGGCGATGGCGGCCATCTACGGCCTCTGCATGGGGGCGACGAACCTGCTTCAAGGCTCGGAGATGCCCCTGAGCGCGAAGCTCCTCTACCCCGTCTCCTCCGCCGTCAAGGTGCCCGCCCTGTTTCTGCTCGCCTTGGCCATCGTGTTGCCGCCCATCTACATCAGCAACGCGTTCATGGGATATCGCCTCACGTTTCAACAAGTCCTGGCCGGATTCCTCGTGGCCGCGGCGGTCTCCGCCACCGTTCTCGCCAGCACCGCCACGGTTGTCGTGTTCTTCGCCTTGACCAGCACGAGCTACGACTTCTTGAAACTCCTCCACGTCCTTTTCTTCGCCTACGCCGGCCTGACAGGCATCGCCGTCTTGTACCGGACCCTCACCCGGCCGGATCCCGGCGGCGCGCCTCAAGGGAGCCTCCTCCTCGCGGGCTGGATTGTCCTGTACATGTTCGTGGGCGCCCAACTCGCCTGGGTAATGCGGCCCTTCATCGGCGATCCCGGCGCGCCCTTCACCCTCTTCCGGGAACGCCAAGGCAACTTCTACGTCTCCGTATACGAAGCCCTGGCCCGGTTCCTCTACGGCCTTTGAGGACAGGCGCCCTGGCTCATGGAGCGGATCCGCTCAGACCCTCCGGTCACACGCCCCAACGCCACACCGGCGAGGCCGGCCCATACGCGCGCTTTATCCGTGACTCTGGTTGAAGGACACTATGGCATCCGCCCCGTCATCAGGTAAGGCTCCAGCCGTCCCGGTACTCGCGATGCAGATAGGCGTTGGCGGCGTCGATGTTGGTCACCTTTTCGCCGTCCCACTCGATCTTCTCGCCGGCGCGCAAGGCCACGTTGCCCAGGAGCACGGTCTCCGTGAACGGACACGCATACTCGAAGTTGGACATGGCGGACGGTCCACCCTTGCAGGCTTGGATGAACTCCCAGTAATGGCCAGGCGAACGGGGCAAGAGTTGCGGCGGATCCGCGAATTCTTCCATGCGATCCTCGGGCAGCACCCGGGGATCGCCCCCGTGCAGTCCCACGGTCGTGAGCACGCCGTCGGTCCCCTCGAAAAAGGTCCCGTTGCCCCTGTCCCGCAGGACCTCGTCCTCGGAATAGCCTTCGGGCGCTTCGGGCAACTCGCCGCCGTCGTACCAATAGACGGTGACGGGGTCCATGTTGCGCCGGGCCGGAAACTCGTACCGCATGACGCACGAAGTG
>SLHB01000023.1 GCA_007136375.1 Candidatus Hydrogenedentota bacterium | reverse complement strand
TCTTCGAGGCCAAAGAGGAAATTGCCCTTTTCAAGAATACGCATGACGACGCGCTCTCCGTAGGCGATGGGGATGATCGACACGCGGATGTCGATCTCCTTGCCGCTCAACCGGATCTTGATACGCCCGTCCTGGGGCAGGCGGTGCTCGGCGATGTTGAGATTCGCCATGATCTTGATGCGCGACACCACGGCGGCCTGCTGGCTGCGGGGGATGGTGAACTTCTCGTAGAGCACGCCGTCAATGCGGTACCGAACGCGGACCTCCTTTTCGAAGGGCTCCACGTGGATATCCGACGCGCGCTCTTTCACGGCGCCGGAGATCAACAGGTTGATGAGCTTGATGATGGGCGCTTCGTTGGCCAAGTCGAGGAGATCCCGCTCCGACTCCATCCGGTCCAGGTCGTGCACGGCGTCGTCTTCCCCGCTCAGGGTGATGCTGTCGATCATCTCGGCGGCTTGCTCGCCTTGCTGGTCGAAATAGGAGTCGATGATCGCCTGGATGTCGGACTTTCGGCAGATCACCGGCAACACCCGGCCGCCGAGCAGCAGGCGCAGGTCGTCGAGGGGCAAAAGGTCCGTCGGATCGTTGAGCGCGACATAGTAGGCCTGGCCGTTTTGGCGGTAGGGCACCATGTAGTACTCGCGGATAAAGTGGATGGGCGCCTTCGTCGTCAACGCGGCGTCTATGTTTTCCTGAATGCTCCGCTCGAAGGGGATGCCCGTTTGCTCGCTGAGCGCTTCCAGGATGTGGTCTTCTTCGTTGTAGCCCAGATCGGTCAAGATCTCGCCGATGCGCTTGGGCCGCAGTTTCTGCAGTTCAAGGGCCTCGTCGATTTCCTCCTGGTGGGCGTAACCCAGCTCCACGAGGATCTCGCCCAACAGGGCTCCATACCGGCTCGTACTCACTACTGGCTTCTCCGCATGCGGCCGCGGCGATCGCCGCCGTCCCGCAACAGATCGTCTGTGGCTTCCCGGGTCGGGCTATACTCCCGCCGCGCGCCGCCACGCCGCTGCACTTTTTCGATGAGGCCCTCCTCGAACAGCACGTCGATGTTCTGCCGCTCGAACTCCGCCAGGCTCGCCTGGGTGACCCGCTCCAGGTCTTGGCTTTCCGTCACGACATGGGGGCGCACCAACACCACAAGGTTCCGCTTTTGCCGTAAATCGGACCGCTGACGGAACAGCCATCCGACCAAGGGAAGGTCGCCGAGGATAGGCGGCTGGCGTACGGATTGGTCCGTGCTCTCGCTAATCAGGCCGCCGATGACGCCCACGCCACCGTCCCGGACCACGACCTCATTGGTTACATTCGTCTTCTGCAGCGTCGGCCCCACAACGTTCGGGTCGGCGCCCACGTCGCTTTGCACCGTCTGTGACACCTCTACGTCCACCTGAAGGGTCACATAGTCCCCTTCGTTCACCTGGGGCGTCACTTCCATCATGATCCCCACGTCCTGGCGGTCGACGCGGCTGAACACGCTCGCGCCCGCGGCGGGTTGATCCAGGGACCGGGAGGTGCCCGTGATGAACGGCACCTCCTGGCCCACGAGCACTTCCGCCGTTTCGTTGTCAACGGTGAGCAGGCTCGGCTTCGAGAGGACGTCGAGCTCTGTCACGGATTCGAGCATGGTCAACAACAATGGGACATTGGGAATCGTCTGCGTGAACTCGCCGTCCGCGCCGTCTGGGATGGTTACTTCCGTGGTCCCGTCGATGATCCCTCCCGTGAAGCCGGCGCCCGTGGCGGCCAATGGCCCTTGGGCCAGGACGTTCGCCAACTCAACCACGTTGTTGAGGGCGAAGAAGTCGGATTCGTCCAACGCGGCGGTCTCGATGTCGAACTCGTAGTTGTCGTTGATCACCACTTCCATGATGATGGCTTCCACATGGACCTGGCGCCGCGGCGCGTCGAGCTGGTGGATGATCTGCTCGATAAGCTGGTAGTCCTGAGGCGACGCCATGATAAGCAGGGCGTTCGTCTGTTCGTAGGTGCTGATGGTCACGTCCTGTTCGAAGGGCGCGACACGCGGTCCCGGAGCCCCGCCAGCCCCGCCCTCTTGGGCCTGCTGGGGCGGCGCCGCGCCTATCATGGCGTTCAACGCCTCCGCCACGGCCTCCGCGTCGGCGTTGAGCAATTCATAGATGTGCATGGAGTTCGCCTCGTAGGGCGTCGGCGTGTCCAACCGGTCGATGAGCGCGCGGATCTGCTCCATCAAGCCGCCGGACGCCACCACGATGAGGGCGTTGAGGCGCTCGTCGGGCACAATGCGCAGCACCTGTTCGCGGGCGCCCACGACGGTGGGTTCTTCCTGCCCAGGAATCGCGGCCCGGCGTTGGGCCGCGGCCTGCTGGGCCGCCGTGGGCCGGGCGGGGGGCTGATCCGCCTGCGGTTGCGGCCTGGGGGCTTCCACACCGCCCTCTGGCCCTAGCAACACCTCTTGAAGCTGCATGGAGAGCGTCTCTGCCCGGGTGAACTCCAGGAGGAACAGCTCGGTCTCCGTTTCATGGCCCGCAATGTCCACGTGCCGGAGGAGCCGGAACATGTTCCGCACCCCGTCCGCCACGTCGGTGATGATGAGGGTGTTCGTCGCCGCGTAAACGTGCACTTGGGCGTTCTGCGAGCCGATTTCCGTCAAAAGCGTGGCGATTTCCGTGGCGTCCGCGAAGCGCACCGGCACAATGTGCGTGGAAAAGCGATCGTACCCCTCCAATTCATCCGCCTCGGTGGTCCCAATGTAATGGGGATACCGCTCGGACCGCTCTCCAATAGGAACCACCTGAATCAAGTGGCCGTCCACCGCCGGCACCATGGAGAAGCCACGGGACGCCAAAATCGCCTCCAGAACTTCGTAGACCTTGTCGCCGGGCACCGCGTCGTGACTAATGATCGTAAC
>SLHB01000050.1 GCA_007136375.1 Candidatus Hydrogenedentota bacterium | reverse complement strand
TCGTGATGTTCCTCGGCTTTGGCTCATCCATTCTAGCGGGCAGCCTAACCCTCGCGTGCATGATCTTGCCCACGATCATCGTGGCGAGCGAGGAATCGCTCCGCGCGGTGCCGGCCTCGCTGCGGGAAGGCAGTCTTGCATTGGGGGCGACGAAGTGGGAGACTATCCGCAAGAACGTGCTGCCGTACGCGCTGCCCGGCATGTTTACCGGCGCCATCCTCGGCATCGGCCGGGCAGCCGGGGAAACCGCGCCCATCCTGCTGACAGCGGCGGCCTTCTTCTTGCCGCGCTTGCCCAGCAGCGTGTTCGACGAGGTCATGGCGCTGCCGTATCACCTCTATATTCTCGCCACACAGCTTCCCGACCCGGCCGTGGCGCGGCCTAAGCAATACGGAACCGCTCTCGTCTTGCTGGCCCTGGTGCTGGGGCTCAATCTCATCGCCATCATGCTGCGGAGCCACTTCAGGAAGAAGTACAAATGGTAAAGACAGACGGACCTCTTACGGGCCACGCCATCAAGGTCGAAGTGAAGGAGCTCGACTTCTTCTACGGCGATGTCCAAGCCCTGTTCGGCGTCAACATGGACATCCCCGCGCGCCAGGTGACCGCGCTCATCGGCCCGAGCGGATGCGGAAAATCCACCTTTCTGCGGACGATGAACCGCATGAACGACATCATCCATGGCGCGCGGGTGGAAGGAAAAGTCCATATCGATGGCCAGGATATCTATCATAACGGCAGCGATGTCGTGCAGTTGCGCAAGAAGGTGGGTATGGTTTTCCAAAAATCCAACCCCTTTCCCAAGTCCATTCATGATAATGTCGCCTATGGCCCGCGCATTCACGGCATCCGCGACCGGGCGCGGCTGGCCGAGATCGTGGAGCGTAGCCTGGTGCGCGCGGGGCTATGGGAGGAAGTGAAGGACCGCCTCGACCAGAGCGCCATCGACCTTTCCGGCGGCCAGCAGCAGCGCCTGTGCATCGCCCGGGCGCTCGCGGTGGACCCGGACATGCTGCTCATGGACGAGCCCGCGTCCGCCCTGGATCCCCGCTCCACGGCGCGGATCGAGGACCTCATCGCGGAACTGCGGGACGACTACACTATCGTGATCGTGACGCACAACATGCAGCAAGCGGCCCGGGTGTCCGATTTCACGGGCTTTTTCTACGAGGGCCATCTGGTCGAATTTGGCGCCACGGACCAGCTCTTCACGAAACCCTTAAAGAAGGAGACGGAAGACTACATCACGGGACGTTTCGGATAAGCCGCGCCCGCCTTCCCGGGTTAAGCCGTCTCTCCTTGCCGCTAGCGCGGCTTTCACGCATAATGTAGCGCTTCCGGGCGCGCGTTCCACGTCCCTGTTCCGGTTGGCCGCGGCCCATAACTCAGAAAGCGAGCACTCCATGACGACGCACCTCCACGGAGCCATTGAAAGCCTGAAGAAGAAACTGCTTTCGCTCAGCGCCATCGTGGAGGAGAGCGTGCACAAGGCCGCGGTGGCCCTCCGGGATCGGAACACGGGTCTCGCCCAAAGCGTCATCGACTCCGACATTGATATCGACCACATGGAGGTGGATATCGAGGAGGAGTGCCAAAAAATCCTGGCCCTGCACCAGCCCGTCGCCCACGATCTCCGTTTTATCATCGCGGTGCTCAAGATCAACAACGAGTTGGAGCGCATCGGCGATCTCGCCGTGAATATCGCCGAGCGCTCCGTGTACTTGGCCCAACAGGAGAAAATCGACATCCCCTTTGACTTTCCGGGCATGTCCGCCAAGGCGCAGTCCATGTTGCGAATGAGCCTGGACGCCCTTGTGAATCAGGATGTGAAACTCGCCTACAAGGTGTGCGCCGCGGACGACGAAGTCGACGCCATCAACACCGACATGTATTACCAGGTCCAAGAAGGTATCCGGAAGCACCCCGAGCACATGGAGTCGCTCATCCACTTGCTGAGCGTATCCCGCCACCTGGAGCGTGTGGCCGACCAGGCGACAAACATCGCCGAGGATGTGATCTACTTGATTCAAGGGGAAATCGTCCGCCACCGCACGGAAAAGTACGCGCCCTCGGAATGAGGCGCGGCCCGCTGGGAGACGGGCTAGGGAAAGGCGCGGACGGACTCACGCAGAAGGAAGCTCATGCACGCCGAAGACCGCATCATCCATTTCGCCACTGAAATGTTTCACGCGCCCCGGGGGGCCAACACGCCCGCGCTTCAGAAGCTGTACTACGAACTCTCCCAAACCCGAAGCGCCCAGTACGCCGCCAGCGATGTTTCGAACCCCCTGCAAGCCCGGTTCCACACGCGAAAGGGCCAGCACACCCACTCGCTGGCCTTGTTCCTGCCCGACCGCATCCTCGTGCTTGAGGAATGGGCCGACATCCCCCTCTCCGCCTTTCAGGAACGGCTCGAAACCGTCGCGAGCAAGGCGGCGGAAGAGCTGGGAATCGCCGAATTCACGGCGCAAACCGTGACGCTCCGGTCAACCTTCGCCCTGAGCCACTTCAGCGACGCCCGGGCCTTTCTCATCGACCGGGTGTGCCAGCAGAACGGCCGCGTGGCCCCCTACTTCCAGCGGCCAGTGAGCGTGGGCGGCATCCGTTTTGTCTTGCCCGAAACCCCGGAGCATCCTGGACAACTCAACGTGCTCATCGAGTCCTTCCGCCACAGCAAGAACGAGGTGTTCGTGGAGGTGAAGGGCGTCTTTCAGGGCCTGCGGGCCAGCCCGCTGGACCTCTCCCCCTTCAAGGAAAACACCTTCGTGGTCCGGAACTTCATCAGCAGCAACGTGTACACCTACCTCAACCAGTTCGACCAGTCTCCCGCTTGACCCCCCCGGCGTCAACGCAGTCAGCCGCTCCCTCCCGCCGTCCCGCGCCCAAGAGCCACAAATG
>SLHB01000437.1 GCA_007136375.1 Candidatus Hydrogenedentota bacterium | reverse complement strand
TTAAGCTGGCTCGCCTCGGGCTGCACCGCCCGGACGACAGCCAAGGTCGGCACTATGTACCGGTCCGATCCGACCCGGACCGTCATGCCATCGATAATGGCTAACGTGAGGGGAAGCCGGATACTAAAGCAGGTTCCCTTGCCCAACTGCGACGTGATCTCGACGTTTCCCCGGAGCGCCTCGATGTTGCGCCTCACTACGTCCATTCCCACGCCGCGGCCCGACACGTCGGTGATGGCCTTTGCGGTGCTAAACCCCGCTTCGAAGATCAGTTCGAACACCTCGCCATCGGAAAGGCTGCTTCCATCGCTCACCAGACCGCGCTCGCGGGCCTTGGCGAGAATGACATCCCGGTCCAAGCCTCGGCCGTCGTCTTGGATCTCGATGTGGATATTGCCGCCTTGGTGGAAAGCGCGCAGTTCGACGTGGCCCTTCTCCGGCTTTCCCGCCGCACGCCTATCTTCCTCAGTTGCTTCCAGGCCATGGTCCACGGCATTGCGGATCATGTGAATCAGGGGATCGGCGATCTTGTCCACTACATGCCGATCCAGTTCGGTGTCCTCACCCTTCATGGTGAACTCCACTTCCTTACCGGACTTCTTGCTAAGGTCGCGCGCCAGGCGGGCCATGCGCTGGAACGTGGCGCGGACAGGGATCATCCGCAAGGACATCCCCAGCTCCTGGAGTTCCCGGGTGATCTTGTCGAGTTCGGACACGCGCCGTCCGAGCTCTGGGGATAGGTTGTTTCGGACCTCCGGCGCTTGGCTCACCATCGCTTCACAGATGACCAATTCGCCTAGATAGTCGATCAAGCGATCCAGCCGATCCGCGTCAACCTTGATGTATTCCTTGACCTCCTGGCTGGCCTGGCGCTGCCGCGTTTGCGTGTCCAGGGCTTGCTGGATTTCCTCGGGCGCGGCTTGCCCCTCCGCGACGAGAAGCTCGCCTAGCCGCTTGCCGTCCCGCGATTCGCGTTGCCGTTGGAGCGCGGCGTCCAAGTCCTCCACCGGCACGGCGCCTTGCTCGGTCAGGATCTCGCCAAGCTTTTGCACAGGCTCGCCCGTTGGAGCGCCGCCTGATTGCGCTTCTTGTATCCGGACCAGGATCGGCTCGATCCCAGGAGGAATGCGCATGGCGTCCCCGCTCTCCAGCGCGGCGCGGACTTCCGCGATGAGCGTTTTCAGGCAATCCACCGCCTCAAAGGAGGCGTCCATGGATTGGCCCGCCAGAACGAGCTCCTTCTTCCGCGCCCGGTCGAAGAGATTCTCCGCTTCGTGGGCGACGGACTGCACTTCGGGCAATCCCACGAAGCCCGCCACGCCCTTGATCGTGTGGAAGGCCCGGAACACACTGTCGAGGGCTTCGCTGTCGCCCGGCGTGGCCTCAAGGGTGAGCAAGTGCTGATCCGCGCTGTCCAGGTGCTCGCCCGCTTCCGTTACGAAGTCGGCCAACAACTCCGGATCGCCATCCAAGACCCTGTCGCTTTCAGCGCGAGAGCCGCCATTAGGCTCCTCGGCCGCCGCGCCGGGAGACTCCGGAGCACCGGCGCCGCTCCCGGATAATCTGTCGGTCGGAAAGGACACCGCGTCTTCGCTCCGGCCATCGCGCGCCACCTCTTGAAGCGCCGCGCAAATCGCGCCGATTTCGCCAAGCGTTTCGGAGGGGTCGGAGGCGTCTCCGAGGATGATTCGTTCAAGGCTATCGGCGGCGCTGTCCGCCGCGGCGGCAAACCGGCCCATTCCCTGCGCCGTTCCCCAGGCCGCGGCCTCTTGAAAAAGGGTATGCAGCGCGGCCAGCCCCTGCAGATTGCCAGGATCGGCGAAAACCAAACCCTCCGCGGCGGTTTCAAGTTTCGCCTCGATGCTTTGAGCCGTCATACCGTCCTTTCTCGCACGAGCCATACCCCCTGGCGCAGGAAGAGCGGCGCAAATACGCCGCGGGAATTCGGAAGGGAACCGGGGATCGCCCGGCCGCACTTACGTTCCGGGAATCTCCGTTACTTGCTTGACGCTATATCGGCGCTGGCGGCCCCAAAGTTGAGTGGATTTGCGACGGCCTCAACGGAAAAACAATTCCGAGATAAGCGAATAATTAGCTCATGACTTGCTAAGCAACGCAGTTTATGGCAAACTCGAAATGCCGGATTTCCCGGACTATGGTTGGGCCATTGAAAGCATGTCTGGAAGGGCCGCCGCTCTTGGCGCCCCCACAGGCTTCGCGCACGCCAGGGTCCGAACCAGAACTAGACCGCAATCTCGCCGGAGATTCCGGGCAGGTCAGCGTTGACGCATCAGCCTGGCGGGCCCATCGGGGGAGTTTCCGCCCAACACCGGGTGCTGTTGATGACCACTGCGTCGCGTTTTTCCGCCGTAAGCCCTTCCTGGATTTTCCGTTCCTTCGCCGTCAGTTGCGCCGCGCTATTGCTGCTCGCTTGCGCCTCCGCAGCCGGGGCCTCCGTACGCATCAACGAGGTCATGGCCTCGAACGGCGAAACCATCCCCGACGAGGACGGCGACTTCGAAGACTGGATCGAGTTGCACAACACAGGCGCGGACCCCGTGAATCTTGAGGGTTGGGGCCTGTCCGACGATTATGGCGACCCCTTCCGCTGGACCTTTCCCGCCGTCACGCTGGATCCCGGGGAATTCCTGTTGGTATGGGCGTCAGGGAAATCCCGATCCGACGAGACGCCCGCGCTGGCGCCCGATGAGGTCCCGGGCCTCGTGGGCTGGCACCGCGCGGATGCGCTGAACGCGAGCGACGGCGCAAGCGTAGCCGTTTGGACGGATTCGAGCGGCCACGGCAATCACGCCTTTCAGAACGAGGCCAACCGCCGGCCTACGTTCGCCGAATCCGCGATTAACGGCCTCCCGGCCATCGCTTTCAACCGCGGCCAGAACCA
>SLHB01000494.1 GCA_007136375.1 Candidatus Hydrogenedentota bacterium | reverse complement strand
GCCGTCCAGGTCAAGGTCCAGTTCGACAACGGCATGTGCATCGACTTCATCAACAATTGGGTGCTCCCCGACGACTTCGAAGCGCCCGTCAACCAGGAGAGCCGGCTCGCGGGCACCCACGGCTTCGTCGAGTCGGACACCCAGTACCGGGGCCTGCGTTACACCGCCGAGGGGCGCGCCACGAAGACGCGCAACAGCCATTTCCTCCGCGACATCCGCCGGGAGGACGGCACCTTCGCCTTCGGCGGCTACGGCGTCGACAGCCTCATCGCCTGCGTCACGAAGGTGGCGGAGTTGAAGTTCCTCGGCGCGACGTTGGCGGACATCAAGGGAACCTACCCCGACGCGGAAGAGGCGCGCCTCTCCGTGCTCATCGTCCACGCCGCCCGGGAGGTGTGCCGCCGGAACTTCCAGCACACCCAGGAAGGCCGGGGCGCCCCCGTGACGGCGACCTTCTCGGAGAAGGGCGTCACTGTCCATGATCCTTATGACGGTCCCGTGGTCATCTACGACCGCGCCCCCTAGACGCCAACGCCTTATTTCGCCACGCTCCCGAAAGACGCCACGAAGGCCTCATCGGGAGCGTTTTCGTGTCCAACGGAGCGGAGCGCTTCACGCACCGCGGATCCGGCGAAGCGCGCGGCGGAGGGCCGGCGCCGCCCCGATGGCCATGCCGGCGAACGACAGCATGAGGCCCAGGCGCAGGCTCGCCGGCGTGTAGCGGAACACGATCTCGTGCTCGCCTTCGGGCAAGGGCACGGCGCGGAAGTTGTGATAGGCCGCCAGGATGGGAACCGGTTCGCCGTTGACGGCGGCGCGCCATCCCGGGTAGTGGGCGTCGGTCAGCACAAGGAAGGCCGGGGCGGGCGTTGTCGCCTCGACGGTCACCGTGTTGTTCGTCCGGTCCGTGATTTCGGCCTGGCCTTCCGCGCCCGCGGCATCCGGGGCGAATCCTTCCGGCGGCGCCTCCTCCAGGAGCGCCGCGGCGGCCGGATCGAAGTCCGGCTCCAGCATGCGCGCGAAGAGAGCGTTCGTGTCCTCGTAGACTTCCGCCGCGCCTGTCAAGAAGGCCCGGGGCAGGGCGCCGGTGTTCCGGTACACCTCCACGCCGTCCAGTTCCGTCTCTAACTCGAAACGCTCGGGATGCTCCTCCAGCGGAAACAGCGCGCCGTAGGCCGGGTTGCTAAGCACATGAGTCACGGAGCGCACTGGCTCGGGACTCTCCCACACCCTCTCCCCTAGAGCGTCTTGAAACGCGACGATGCGGGCGGGATACAAGCCGTCATACCCAAGCCATTCCTCGACGCCATAGGCGGGGATGATGGCCGACGGAATGGCCGCTTCGCCCGTGCCGGCGCGGACGGGCCCAGGCTCGCCGAGCAGGTAATCCGTTAAGGCCGTGCTGGGAAACGCGTGCTCCGCGGGCAGGGTCGGATTCAGGTTGCGGCCATGGGTGAGCAGGTCCGCCGCGAGGACGCACAGAGCCAGGCTCGAAACGAGGGCCGTGACCCGCGCATTCGATAATGTGGAACGGCCGATGCACCGCAGGATCAACGGGAGCGCGAACACGGCCACGGTGAGCCCAAAGAACAGCACGGCCAACCCCAGTTGCGCGCGGACATAACTGTCCATATCCTGGAAACGGATGTAGCCCGCGTACAAGAGCCAGGCGCCGCCGAGCACGGCCGTGGCGGCGCCGGCGGGTACTGCCAGCGGCCAAAGATCGCGCGTCCGCGCCTCCCGTTGCTCCAACCATACGGCCAAACCGAACACGCCAAGGAGCGGCAACGCGAAAACGGGAAACGCCGCGTGGTAGGCGATGAGCATCGTGTTGAAGACGGGCAGTTCGTGGACCCAAGCGAGGGGCGCCGCGCGGAACGCGAGGACCAGGCCGATGAGCACGGCGCCGCCCAGGGCGTACCCCTGGCGCAACCGAAGCGTCCCGCCCTTGCCCCGCGCGAGGAGCATGGCCGCGCCGCACCAGGCCAGCATGCCGCAATAGAGCATTCCGTTGTAGTTCGAGTTGTTCTGGCCCCAATAGTTCCCATCGGTGGACGCGCCGAAGAAGCGCGGGACCCAGAGGGATGTGACCGCGCCCGGCGCCAGCCATTTCATCTCGGGATCGCCCGGGCGCTCATAGAGCGTGCCCGTATTCTGGAGATACTCTAGGAACGGCAGGATCTGGCCCATGGCCATAAGCAAGGCGGCGCCCCAAGCCGCCAGACAAACGCCCGCGATGGCGCAGGCCGTCTTCACGGGGGGACGCTCTAGGGCTAGCCGCAAAACGAAGTACACGCCAAGGCCCAGGCCCATGGCGAAGGCCGTCTCCGGATGTCCAGCCAGCAGCATGAGGGCTCCGCCGAGGCCCAAGGCGTAGAACCCCCGGTGAAAGCGGCGCTGGAGTATCCATTCCACCCCGAGGAAGGCGATGGGCAGCCACGCGCTCACATCGGGCAAGGACCATTGGCACCAGGTGAGATTGTATCCGGCGAGCATCCAGCTTGCGGCGAAAAGGCGCGCCATCGCCGGGGCGAGGTTGAGGCCCCGGGCGCAGATGTAGGCGTTGACGCCGCAGAGCAAGAGCTTCAGCAACACGTACAAGGTCGTGGCCAGATCGATGTCCGCGGCGGCGAAGATAAGCCGGGGGGGATAGAGCACGGCGCTCTGGTAATTGGCGAGCAACGGGATGCCCGTGAGCTGGTAAGGATTCCAGAGGGGCCATTCCCCCGCTTCCAACGCAAAGGCCGTGGCCGTGTAGTAGGAGCGGAAGGCGGTGATGACGTCGGTCATCAGCAGGTTGCGGGAGCCGTCCCAATCCGGCGGCGCATACTGGTCCCATGGCGCGATGTGGAAAAGGATGTCCGCCGGGCTGATCGCCTCTCCCCGGAGAAAGACCCCCGGAAAG
>SLHB01000435.1 GCA_007136375.1 Candidatus Hydrogenedentota bacterium | reverse complement strand
TCGCGGCCTGCCTCGAAAAGCCGATTTCCGAAGCGAGCCTGCGCCACACCCTCGCGAAGGCGGGCGTCTCCTTGGAGGAAACATAGCGGACCGCGCCTGGGACTCAGCCGGCGCCGATGCCCAGGGCGGCGTTGATCACGCGCTGCACATCCACGGCGTCGACCTTGCCGTTGCCGGTGACGTCGCCATCATAGGGGGAGATGTCTATTCCTAGCGCGGCGTTGATGACCAGTTGGATGTCGACGGCGTTGACCTCGCCGTCGGCATTGACGTCCTCGGGCGCGAATTCCTCCTCGGCGCCGAGCAGCCAGGGGGCCAGCAGCGGAAAGGCGACGTCAAAGCGCCCGTAGGCGTCGGGAGCCAAAGGCTGGGAGCAGGAGGCAAAGCCGCCGAAAAGCTGCCCAATCACCTGCTGCGTGTCCCCCAACAGCAGAGGCGATCCCGACGATCCCGGCTCCGTGGTGCCCTCATGCCAGATCACCTCATGGTACCGGTCCAGCGGCTCTATCGTGGCTTCGGCCTGCGTCGTCCCGAAGGCGATCCGCTTGTAGCTGCCCGAGGGATGATGGATGCTGGTCACCGGAACATCCGGCCCCACGTCCGCGGAGCTCCACCCCAGGGCCGACGCGCCGGCCGGCGCGCGCTCCCGGAGCCGCAAGAGGGTGATGTCCGTCCCATTCGCGCGATCCGACGTTATCAGGGTGTCGGCGCCGTTGCGGGACCGCGGCACGTTAAATAGGCTCGGCACGGAACCGTCGCACCCATCCCGTTGAAAGAACCAGTAGGCCTCCAGACTGCCCGCGCCCCGCGAACCGGGCACGCAGTGATTGGCCGTGACCAACAGCGCGCCCTCAAGAGCACGCTGTTCGCTCGCCAATAGGAAGCCCGTGCAGAAAAGGTTGCCCGTGACGCCCACGACGCCGAGCCCGGCCACGCCCAGGGACGCTTCATGCCAAGCCTCGTAACAGCCCACATCGAGATTGCAGGCGCCGGCCTTGAGCGCGGCGAGTTCGTCGGGGGACACGTAGTTGTGGGTCACCCGCGTGATGCGAATCCGGACGTCCTCCACCCTCGCCCCGGGCGGCAAGACGCATTCCACAACGGCCTCGTCGCCGGCGATCGTGGGGGACCACAGCGATCCTTCGCCGGGGCGAAGGCCGTCGTAGGGCCCATGGACCTCGCTGTCATCGAAGGGATTGTACACAAGGAGATATGCACCGGCGGGCAATTCAAGGGCCTTGATCTCCACGCGGACGCCGAACGCCCCCGGCGAATGGATGGCCGCGGACCACACGCGGCGGCCGTCGGCCAATTCGGCCCAGCCGCCCCTGGACGAAGCGGCGCCCTCCACGGTAAGCGGGCTCGGCAACTCCCGATGTACGCCGATGCGCGAGACGCCCTTGGCGGGTGATGACTGGCCCGCCGCGTCCTCTTCCCGAATACGCCTCATGTCCAAGGGCGGCAGGTCCGTCTGGCTCACGCGGACATCGGGCTCCACCGGCGCCAGCGGCCGGGGCGTCCGTGGCGCGGCGCGGAGCGCTTTGGCCCCGACCGGACGGGCGTCCATGGAGCGGTCTTGCGGCGCCCAGTCCTTCTCCGTCACGCCAAAGGACGCCAGGTCCTCCTCGCCGAGAAGCTTCCCGTTGGCGGTATAACGGTCGAAGCGGCCGCCATCGGGCCCTTCCAACCGGTACCCGCTGACGCGCGCGCCGCCCACAATAGGCCGCTCCTCCCATGCAAGGACGACGCTGTATTCGCTGGGGTCGTAGCCGTGCTCCAAGAGAAAGGTCCCCGCCTTGCCCCCTAGAACGCTGGAAACGTTACCCAACACAGCAAAGCCCGCGACACACGCCAGCGCGAGCACTCCCAGGACGCCCTTGCCCCCGTGGCGCGCCCAGCCGCCGCCCCCGTTTTTCTCCTCGCCTCTACTGCCTACCATTCGGGCGATCCTTCTATTCGGGCGCTCGCGCGTCCCGGCGCATCGAGCGCGCCGGAACCCGTCCTAATGCACGTGGCCGCACCGGAACGCAGGGTCCGGTGCGGCGCATCGACTTGTAATCTCTATTCGCAGGCGCGACGCTTCGAAGCCAGCAGCGCGGCCATTCCGGCTCAGTCGCCCGGCGCCGGCGCCCGGACGATGCGGAAATCCGTGAAACGCATCCAGTGATCGCCCTCTTCGGGGCCATGGTAGGTCATCAGGCTGATGATGTTATCCGGCCCCAGGGCCAATTCGCCAGTGGCCACGGTTTGGTACGCTTCTTCGCCGGCCTGGCGGAATTGCGCGGTATAGCCCGCGCCACGGACGATGAGACGGATCCGCACCGTATCCTGGTCCGTCGGCGCGAAGCCGGGAATGATCACCGTTTCTCCATCGACCAACTCGTGGACCAGCTTGAAGTCCGGATCCTCCCCTTGGTACCACGTCATGCCGGCTTGTTCGTACTGTTCGGTAAACGGCGCCGTGCGCGTTACGGTTACTTCAATAATGAGCAGATCGTCCCCCACATCGGGAACGGGGCGCATCAACACGTTGCGCACCGAGTGGGCGTCGCCGGGCCGCGCGCGAATCTCAAGGGCGCGCCCGTCCTCTTCCCCTTCGAGAGGGACTATGCGCCAGTCCCCGGGGTCTTCCCGGAGCCAAGACCATTCCTCTCCAAGTTCCTCCTCCGTGAACGCGTCCTCGACGAGGGTTTCCGCGCCGTCCAGGGCCGTAACGTCCCGCACCTCCTCCAGCAACGCGCCATACGCCAATACGCAAAACAACGCCACCATGACCCGTCTCCCTTTTACCGCCGTTTCTTCGTTCGCCAGGGCGCCCCGGCGCTTCCGGGGACGCTGGCGGACGTTACAGTTTCGCGCCGTATTCGTTCAGCTTGTTCCGCAACGTGCGTACGCTGATGCCCAACACCTTGGCCGCCTGGGTGCGGTTCTGATTGCAACGCTCAAGTGTTCGCAGAATGAGCTCCCGCTCCATTTCGCCCACCGTGGCGCCAAATGGAAGCGTCAACATGCCCCCGCCATCGCGGCGCGGCGCGGCGGCGCCTAGGTTGAAATGTTCAGGGCCAAGGACCGGCTCCCGGGCCAAGACGACAGCCCGCTCCACCGCGTTTTGCAACTCGCGCACGTTTCCGGGCCAGTTGTAGTCCATGAAGCATTCCACCGCCGCGGAACTGAACCCATCGATGCGCCGTCCGTTCTCCGCGGCGAAGTGTTCGAGGAAATGGTTCATGAGCACGGGAATGTCCTCCTTGCGCTCGCGGAGGGGCGGGATGTGGATGGCGATGACGTTGATGCGAAAGAACAAGTCCTCCCGGAACAGGCCTTCCTCCACCGCTTCCTCCAGATTCCGGTTCGAGGTCGCGACGATGCGGGTATCCACCTGGATAGGCTGATTGCCGCCGACGCGCTCGAACTCCCGCTCTTGTAAGGCCCGCAGCAGCTTCGGTTGCAACTCGGCGCTGATCTCGCTCACCTCGTCTAGAAGCAGCGTGCCGCGATCGGCGAGCTCGAAGCGGCCGATCTTCCGGTCATGGGCGCCCGTGAACGCGCCTTTCTCGTGGCCAAAGAGTTCGCTCTCCAGGAGCCCGGCGGACAGGGCGGCGCAGTTCACTTTGACGAAAGGCTCGCCGCGCCGGGGGCCGCCGTAGTGGAGCGCCCGCGCCACAAGCTCTTTCCCGGTGCCGCTCTCGCCGCGGACAAGCACCGTGGCGCGGCTCCCGGCGATACGCTCCACCTGTCCGTAGACCTCCCGCATGGCCGGGGACTTGCCCGTCATGACGCCGTGGGCGTAGGGTTTGTTGACTTCCTCGCGGAGATACTGATTCTCCCGGGCCATCCGCGCGCGGGCCAAGGCCCGGTCGACGGCCACCTCAAGCTCGTCCGGCGCAAAGGGCTTGAGAATGTAGTCCTCCGCGCCTTCTTTCAAGGCTTTGACCGCCGTCTCCACGGTGCCGTAGGCGGTCATGAGGATGACGCCAGCCCCCGCGCCTTCCCGAACGACATGGGCGAGCACCTCCAGGCCGTCCATGGGCGTCATCTTGAGGTCGGTGATGACCAGGTCGAAGAAGCGTTCCGCCAAACGGCGAACGCCTTCCTTACCGGAGGATACGCTTTCGGCGGCATAGCCCGCCCGGCCGAGGGTTTCCTCGACGTATTCGCGCATCAATTGGTCGTCGTCTATGACAAGAATACGGGCTTTTGCCATGAGATCCGTCTGAAGGGTCCGGCCAGGGCGCCGCGCCGTTCCTACCCTGGCAATGTGATTGTGAAGCGGGAGCCAACGCCCGCCGTGCTTTCCGCAATAAGCAGACCGCCATGGCCCTCGACGATCTTCGCGGCGACGGCGAGGCCAAGCCCCGTGCCTTTTTCTTTCGTGGTGTAGAAAGGAGAGAACGCTTGCTTGAGCTGTTCCGGCGTCATGCCGCAACCCGTGTCTTCGATCATGAGCACGGACGCGCCCTGTTCCGTCGAGGAAACGATGCGAATTTGCCCCGTATCCTCGATGCTTTGCACGGCATTGATCAGTATATTCAACAGTACTTGGCGTATTCTATCAAAATCCGCGAGCACCGGCGCGCTAGGCGCCACCGATTGCTCTAGCGAGATGGATTTGCCATTGAACTCAAGAAAGCTCAACGCCGCGTTGATAAGGGGCGGCCACGTGGTCTCCTTCTGCCGCAGCTGGAGAGGCCGCGTGTACTCAAGGAGCTCCGTGACCACTTCGTCCAAGTCCTTGGCGCCAGCGAGGATCTTTTCCACCAGGCGGCGCCGGTGATCCTCCTCGGACAAGTCGCGCAGGAGCAAGGCGGCAAAGCCCCGGATGCCGCCCAGGGGATTGCGGATCTCGTGGGCGACCGTGGCGGCCATTTCGCCCACCGCGGCGAGCCGGTCCTTATGCCGGACTTGCTCGCGGAGCATCTCCACTTCGCTGAGATCCTGGAACACCTTGACCGTGCCTATGTGGCGGCCGGATCGATCCGAGATGGGCGCATCCCGTTCGCTGACGGGGATCATAGTCCCATCCTTTGCGCGGAGCTCGCGGAGACCCCGGCCGTCGGGCGCGCGGAAGGCCCGGCCAAAGAGATCTTGAAACAGCTTCCCCACGGCGTCATCAGCGGGATGACCAAGGATGTCGGTGGCGCTTCGGTTGAAGCGCGTGATGACGCCTTCCGTGTCAATGGCGACCACGCCGTCGCTCATGCTTTCGAGAATGCTATTCAGGTAGTCGTTGGCCAGGGCGAGGTCCCGGTTCTTCGCGGCGACCTCATTGTCGAGATCTTTCACCCGGACCTCGAGAAGCCGGTACGACTCCTCCATCGTACGCGTCGTTTCGGTGAAGAGTTCGAAGGCTTTGGCGAGCGCCTGCATGTCGGTGTGGTCTTGGTTCATGCGTCCCGATCAAAATTATCCGGTTGCGGCGGTCCCCCGGGGCCGTATTTTCGCATGGCGCTGCGCCCCCGCTGAATCTCCAACAACTGGCCGTTTACGGTTTCAAGACGGTCGCTCACGCGCTTAGCCCCATCGGCGAAGCGGGCCGCGGCCTGCTGGGCGAGGGTTTCTATCTTCCCCGCCAGAATCCGGATGGACTGGCGTTCTCCGTCGGACACTTCCGTGTCCCGCTCCCATTCGGCGAGAAGGGCCATCATCTCTTCTTGAAGTTTATCGAGTTCTTGGCCGCGCTCCGTTTCCCGCCTGACCAGTTCCTCCAGTTCGGGCTCATCGAAGTCCCGCTCCAAGTCTTCCATGTGCGCGAGCATGTCCTGCAACACGGCGATTTGCCGCTCGAAGTGTTCGCGCACGCGCTGTGTCAGCTCTGGATTCGCCATGGACGGCCCGTCCCCCTGTTCCTCTGTTCCGGGGCTTACTCCAGGTCCGCGGCGGCGATCTCTCCGCGCAACCGCTGTTCCGTGCGGGCATATTCCGCCTTAACGGCGGCGTGGCCGGCCCAAGGCGATCCGGATTCCGCCACGACCTCCAGGGCCTCCGCCCCTTGCCCATACGCCCCCGCCCTCAGCAGGGCGGCGGCCCGTTGATACGCGGCCCACTGCCCGTCCTCCGTGTCCGCCAAATGAGCGATATCCGCCAGGCCGTAGGCCTCCGCGGCGGCGCGGTAATCGCCCCGCTCGAAGAGGTAGTCGCCATACAGCACGGCCCCCTTCTGCAGCGGCCCTGCGGCGGCGGGATTCCCAACGGCGGCGGCTTGGATGGACGTCACGATGGCGCGGGCCTGCGCGGCGCGTCCCGCCGCCAAGCACGCCTTGAGCAGTTCAAGCTCCCCTTCCGCGTCCCGCGAGCCGGGATAGGCCTCGAAGGCCTGCTCCATGAGGGCGATTCCCTCGGCGGGATCGGCCCGGAGCCGGGCCCTGCCCTTCGCCATGAGCAAACGATAGGCGTCCTCGTTCTCCAAGGCGTCCAGGTCAACCCGTCCAGCGGCGCTCAGACCCTGCCCGTAGTCTCCCGCGGCGATCAGCGCCATGGCGGCGGCCGCAAGGTCGTTGTTGGCGCTCGCGGATGCGGCCGCTTCGGTGAACAAGGTGGCCGCGCGCTCCCGCAAGCCCAGGTCATGATACATTTCCCCGAGAGCCATCGCCACGGGCAACCGCCGGGCGGGATCCTCCAGGCCAGCCAACCGCGCCTCCAGCCCATCCAACGCCTGCCGGACGCGGCCTTGGCCGTAGTGAATACGGGCGGCCTCCACGGCGGCCCGCCGGGCTTCCGGTGTTCCCGCGAATTCGCCCGCCGTCCACTCGTACGCCTCCAGCGCCTCCGTGGTCCGTCCCGCCGCGAGATGGGCGTCGCCCGCGGCGAGCCAGGCTTCGGCTCCCCAGGCGCCCGCCGCCAACGCGGCGCCATAGGCCTGAGACGCCGCGGCGGTTTCTCCCGCTTCCGCAAGCACGGCGGCGGCCGTCATCATGGCTTCCCCGTGTTCCGCGTGCCGGCTTAGGACCTCCCGGGCGAGCCGCAGGGCTTCGTTGCGCTGTCCCTGACCTTCCAACACCAGGGCGAGCTCCGCCAAGGCCAGGGGGGTCACGCCGGTTTCCGGGAAAAAGTTGATGAGTTCGCGAAGCACCTGCTCGGCTTCCGCGAGATCGCCGGCCTCGCGCAAGACTTGTCCCAACAGCAGATAAACCCCGTCGTTGCCGTCCACGGTCATGGCGGTTTCCAAGCGCTGGTTGAGGATCTCCACCGCCTCACCGTGGGCGCCGGCGGCCATGGCCATGCGGGCAAGGCGCTCCGCCGCCTCCGCGCCAAGCCGGCCATCGCCGTGGCCCATCACGATGGCCTCTAAGAGTTCACGGGCTTCGGTATGCTGTCCCGCCTCCATGTACGCCTCGGCCAACAGGAAGCGCCCCTCTCCGGCCCGCGGGGAGCCCGGGAACTGGTCCAAGAGCCTCCGAAGTAAGTCGCTCGCCTCCGCGGGCGAGCCCATCTCCAAGCTATGCCGGCCGGCGTGAAACAGGACTTCGTCCAGGTTGTCCGGCAACGCGGGCGACGTCAACGCCTCCTGATAGAACGTCTTCGCGGCTTCCCCGGCGTTCTCCCATTCGTAGAGCCGCGCCCGCCAGTACAACGCTTCTCCCGCCCGGGGATGGGTCCGCGCTTGCCGGATCACGCGCTCGATATCCGCGTGAAGGGCTTCGCGCTCGCGGGCCGGCGAGGCAGGCGACAGGGTCTGAAACGCCGCCTCCAGCCGCAGGAATTCAGCGTCCACGCGCAAGGGGCTTTCCGGCGTATGAGCGATGGCGTAGCTCAACTCCGCGTCCGCGTCCACGGGGCGGCCATAGTCCATCAGATTCTGGGCGAAGCTCATGGCGCGGACAATGTCCGTGCTCCGCTCGCCCGCGAGAACATCGCGAGTGGGCTGTTGGTAGGGTTGAGCGTAGAGGGCCAACAGCGTGAGCACGCCCGCGAATACGCCGGCGGCGGTAGCGGCGGCTCCCTTGGCGCCGAGGGCGGGCAACGCGGGTATAGAGATCCGTGGAAGGTTGAGCTGCAATCTCGGGCGGAAGCGGCCCCGCTCCTTTCCCGGCGCTGGAGCCGCGGCCTGCTCATCGGCGGTAATGTCGGGTGGGCCTGGCGTTTCGACCGGCTCAGCGTTGCTATCGTCCCCATGCGGCGGCCGCGCCCAAGGCGGAGCCTCTCCCTTTTCCTCGACGTGATGAATGTCGTCTAGCAAGCGATCCAGGAGGTCTTCCTCGGCGCCGTAGGCGTCCTCGGCCTTCGGGTCGGTGGAATCGGCGGCGGAAGTTTCTTCCGTGTGCGGATCCTCTGACACGGAGGCTTTCACCGTGTGCGGCTCCTCTGACGCGGAGGCTTTCACCGTGTGTGGATCCTCTGACGCGGAGGCTTTCACCGTGTGTGGATCCTCTGACGCGGATGATTCCCCGGCTCCGCCCGGCTCCTGCAGAATGTCGCCAAAGTCGTCGGTTTGTCCACCGGCGCCGCCGCGCCCCGAGGCGCCCGCCGCTTCACCGCCTTTGCTCAAAGGCTCATCAAAGCCAGCGCCGCCGTTGAAGAGCGCGTCAAGCTCTTCTTGGGATAGGACGCCGCCGTCCTCGAAGGGGCTTCCGGAATTCGCTTCCTCGCCGCCCGGTGTCTGTCCCGGCTGATTCGCCGCCACGAAGCCTCCGCAATGATTCGGTACAGGGCGCATGGCCCGTCCGGGATGGACGGGCGCCGTACATGCTCTTATGGAGTCCGCGCCGCTCCGCGCCACCGAGTGCTTCGGCGCGAGCGCGCCCCTAGACGTGTTATCGGCGCTGCGCGCGGAAATCACCACCCTCGCGTGGCGCGCCTAATTCGTGACAAGTTTGCCACAAAGCCAGGAAAACTACAACGCATTATGGCCTTTTCAGGACATCATGAGAACAGGATCACGTGAATCCGCTTCGAAAGGTCGCTATCCGGATGGTAGATGATCATGTCGTCCTTGCCGTTGCCCGTAAGATCCTCTGATCCAGCGCGGCCGTGGGCGGGCACATCTAGGGTCAACCATGGACGGCGGGACAGGAAATCGCCCGGTTCGCCCGTGTGAATGACCAACTCCTCCCCGCCGGAGCCGAAAGCCACGTCGGTCCGGCCGCTGCCGTTGAAATCGCCCATGGTGTAGACAACCTGCCGGCGGCCGTCGGGGGCTTCGATGGTGAAGCTTCCCGTGTAGTCGGGGCTCGCGCTGTACCCGCCGTCGTTGTACAGATAGACGTCGGCGCGGACGGTGACCCGGTTCCGCAGGAAGTAATTGACGAAAGAGCCGATGCTGTAGGGCACCTTGAGATGCACGATGTCGTCATTGCCATCGCCGTCGACGTCCACGACCACGGGCGTCGCAAAGGCGCCTTCGATGGTGAACACGGCCGTGGGCTCGCTGGGGAACTGCATGGGCCCGCTCGCAAGATACACGCTCGTGACGACTTCCAGGTTCACGCTGCCCTGGGTTTGCCGCACAATCAGGTCGGGCCAGCCGTTGTCGTTCACGTCCCGCACCTGCACGTCCACATCCCAGCGGTCATCAAGATCGACCGGGATCTCGAAACGTTCGCGGCTGGCCCAATCCTCGCCGTACGCGAATTCGGCGTAGTCGTCATCGGCGAGGAGGAAGGCCTTATGTCCGCCGTCCCCGTCAAGGTCAAAGGGCACGGCGGCGGGGAAATCATAGCGGACGCCCAGACCGGTGTCTCCGTTGCCGCGGGTTCCGCTGTCCACCTCGCAACGGATCGTCGTGATGAGCCCTTCCGCGTTCCGGATGGCGAAACCCGCGGGCATGGGCACAAGCCATTCATCCACGCCGTCGCCCGTGAGGTCGTGGGCCACTTCGCTCAGAAACCGGGGCCGCTTGGCGCCCTCCGGAAACAGGGACATGAACTCGGGCTCGGCGACGACCTCGAAGTCTTCCCCGTTGAATCCATAGATCGTCGCTCCCTCGGAGTGCGCCGCCACGAGCTCCTTCGGGCCGCCGCCGGTGACCTCGGCCCAGAACAGGGTTCCGATGCGCGGGTCCAGAGGCAATATGAAGGACGGCGTTTCCGGATATCCCCCTTCTTGCAGGGGCATGAACACGGCGATATGCTTGTCCACGGGACTGCTGTCCTCGTCGGACACCACGGCGAAGATCTCTTTGTAGCCGTTGCCGGTTACGTCCTTTACGGCGACGTCCCAGATGTCGAGCTCCGTTTCCAGGACAAAGACATGGGGCTGGGCGGCGGTCATGGCGGCGGCCGCCATACAAGCCAACAGGACTGTCATTGCTGCGCGTCTCCTTGAGTTGCGGCGCGCCTGCGGAAGGCGGCGGCGCGGCTTTGGACCCGGACGGCGCCGGAGCAGGGCTTGTCCGCTTTTCACGGCCTCCGGAAATGGACGGCGCCGCGGTCCATAATGTTCACGGGAGAGTAAACGCCGTTCGTTGGGGATAGGGGGACACTTCGGTTGAACGGCTCCGTCTCACGGGGCGTCCGGCGGCGCGATTTGTCTAATGATAGGGCAATGTGGTATGAAACGCCCAACGCCCGCGGACCCCCGCGGCATTTCCATTCTCGGAGAGCCCAGCGCCGCTTTTCACACTTAACGCGACCCTTGACGGGGCGGCGGCTCCGATGCTTGATGTTGGCAGCGCAAGGAGGAATCATGGCTAAAGGTTTGTTGGAGGGGAAACACGGAGTAGTCTTTGGCGTCGCCAACGAGCGGAGCATCGCCTGGGCCTGCGCCAAGGCTTGCGTGGAGGCGGGCGCCACGCTGACCTTCAACCACATGCCCGGCGCCCAGGAGAAGCGCGTCAAGAAACTGTTGGAGGAATTGCCAGGCTCGGGTCTCATCCCCTGCGACGTGTCCTCCGACACAGACATCAGCGCGTTTTTCAACACGCTCAGCCAGGAGCACAGCAAAGTTGATTTCATTATACATTCGGTGGCCTATGCGGAACGGGAAGACCTTCAGGGAAAGTTTCTCAACACGCCCCGCTCCAACTACAACCTGGCGCTCGACATTTCCGCCTACTCGCTCACGGCCATCGCCCGCGAGGCGGGTCCGCTCCTGGACAATGGCGGCAGCATCATCACCATGTCCTATCTTGGAGCGGAACGGGTCGTGCCCCATTACAACGTGATGGGCGTGGCCAAGGCCGCCCTGGAGGCGGGCGCCCGCTATCTCGCGGCTGATTTGGGCCCCAAGGGGATTCGCGTTAATTGCATCAGCGCGGGCCCCATCAAGACCCTGTCGTCCAGCGCCATCCCAGGGCTACGGCAAATGCTTAAGGCCTCCGAACAGACGGCGCCCCTGGGGCGCAATGTCACCCAGGAGGACGTGGCGGGGGCGGCGGTGTTCTTGGCTTCGGAATTGAGCAGCGCTATCACGGGAGAGGTCCTGCACGTGGACGGCGGCTA
>SLHB01000263.1 GCA_007136375.1 Candidatus Hydrogenedentota bacterium | reverse complement strand
TGGCCCCGAAGGAGCGCAGCTTCCTGAGCACGATCGAACCGATATTACCGCATCCGATGATACCGATCGTCTTGCCGTCGATCCGGTAGCCCGGATAGAGGCGTGGGCCGTAGTTCCAGCGCTCGCTGCCCCGGTTTTCCTGGGCGATCTGCATCTGGATCTTGAGCTTCTTGTAGGTGCCCAGCATGAGCTGGATCGCCTGCTCGGCCACGTCGATGGCCGAGGCGGTCGCCTCGTTGGCGAAGATGATGCCGTGTTCGGTCATGGCCGGCACGTCAACCTTGTCGTATCCGATCCCGTGGCGCAGGACGACCTTGACGTTGTCCAGCCCGGCGATGACCTCGGGGGTGAAATTGGCCATGTTGACCAGGATGATGTCGGCGTCGCGACAGGTCTCGATCAACTCGGCCGGCTCGGCGTTGCGAAGCTGGTAGTGCTGGAACTCGATGCCCAGCGCGGCGCACTGCTCCTCCTCCCACTTAAGATCCCGCTCGATGTAATCGGTGATCTTGAAGATCGTCTTCCGGTCCATGTGTCCACCCCCGCGAATGTGCCTCGTATGGTCCGCCTTTCCTCAAAGGCCACACCAGTGAACCCGATCCGATTGCGATTTGCAACCCTAACACTGTCACCGAGCCTGGCGCCGAGGGGCCGGGAGGGGTTCCGTCACGGCGGGTTGGTGCCGAAGATGTCCATGTCGCGGATCATCGTGCGGCCGGGCAGGGCGGCCAGGTGCAGGATCGTGGCGGCCACGTCGGCGGCGTGCAGGTAGAGGCCGGGACCGTAATGAGGGCCGGGGTCGTCGCCGGTGTCGATCCGGCTGGGGTTGAGCACCATGACCCGGATATTGTGCCGGCGCGCCTCGTACATGAGCGCCTGGGAGAAGCCCTGGAGGCCGAACTTGCTGGCGTTGTAGGCGGCCGACCCGGGGTCGCCCTTCTTGCCCGACATCGAGCTGATCATGAAGATGTCGCCCCGGTCGGCCTCGATCATCGCCGGCAGGAAGGCCCGCGTCACGAGAAAGACGCCCGTCAGGTTCGTGGCGATCATGGCGTTCCAGTGGGCCAAGGGGAAATCCGTCACCGGCCCCGCGTGCATGACCGCCGCGTTGTTGACGAGAATGTCCGGGTCACCGTGACGTTCGCGTACAGCGGCCGCCATGGTCTCGATGGCCTCTGGCGAGCCGTGATCGCAGGCATGGGCGTGACAGCGTCCGCCCAACGCGCGGGCCGTCTCCTCCAGGGGACCCTGGCCCCGGGCGGTGATCACTACCTCCGCTCCGCCGGCGAGCAAGGCCTCCGCGATATAGCGGCCGATGCCCCGGCTCCCTCCAGTCACGACGGCGAGTTTGTCTTTCAGCGGCTGGGACGCGTTCATGATGGGTTTTCCTTCCTCAAGGTGGTTAGCGTGTGACTTTGAAACACAGGAGGACGCCGTCCGGCGGCCTGTTGGAATCCCCGCGAGACTGGCGCATAATGGGGGTTATTCTACACGGTTTGATGGGGCGTTGCGCCCGAACAGGGCCGCAACAGGGAGGAAAAGGGATAGGAGACAGCCGCAATGATGTACGACTGCCCGGACTGTGGAAAGCCAGCGCTCGAAATCATCGGCGCCACGGATGAGACCACGGAGATCGTGTGCCACAACTGCGGGCGCACAGAGCCTGTTGGGCCTGATGACCTTGGCATGGGTGGCCTCGAGTGGATTGAAGGCCAGATTGCGAACAGGATCAAGGGAGGGCTGGAGGTAGGGAACCCGCGTACGACCGGAGAGCCACCGACGCGCAGGGATTTTCTGAAGACTTCGGCGGGGGCGGCCGCCGCCCTTGGCGCATTGGGCCGCACGCGGAGCGCCCACGCGAACGACCGCTTGTCTATCGGTCTCATCGGCTGCGGCAGCCGCATGCGGGGCTCCCTCATGCCGCTGCTCAACAACTATCGGGAGAGCCACAACGCCGAAGTGACCGCGGTGTGCGATCCTTGGCGCCAGGCGCGGGAAGAGGCCGCCGCCATGTGCGAGGACTGGTACGGCCGCGCGCCGCGCCAGTATGTCTCATACCGGGATCTCATCGAAGATGGGGATCTCGACGCAGTGATGATCGCGAGCTGCGATCATCAACACACGACCCACCTGAAAGCGGCCGCCGAGGCGAACCTGGACGCCTACTGCGAAAAACCTCTCGCCAAGGATTTCGACGGTCTGAAGGCCGCCTATGACGCGGTCCGGGAACACGGCGTCATCGTGCAGAACGGCACGCAGGTCCGCAGTTTCGCGAGCGTCGAGGGCGCTGTCGCGTTCTTTCAGACGGGCGCGCTGGGCAAGATTTCGCGCATCCAACAATGCCGCAACGGCGCCCGGCCCTACTGGTACAACTACATCCGGGACGTGGACGAAGACGACGTGGACTGGGCGGAATTCCTGATGGACCGGCCCATGCGGCCCTTCGATCCAGTGGTGTATTCGGGCTGGTATGGGTACCGCGAGTTTTCCGACGGCCCCACGCCGGGCTACGGGAGTCATTTCATCGACTTGGCGCACCGCATCACCGGGGCGGCCTTTCCGGCGAGTTGCGTCGCCATGAGCGGCGTCTGCGTGTGGGACGATGAGCATGGCTTCGACGCGCCGGACCACGCGAACGTGGTGTGGGAGTATCCCGAGGGGTTCCAGGTCTACTACACCACGAATTTCGGCAACAGCAGCCGCCGCGACTTCACCATCTTCGGCGACAAGGGGATCATGGACCTGACAGACTGGAACAACATCCATGTCTCGGGGGAGGGCGCCTACGGGAGCACGGACTTGCCGAGCGAGCCCGTCCGCGTGGACGACGTGGAGCGGCCGGGCCACATTGAGGATTGGCTGGATTGCATCCGGAGCCGCGAAGAGCCGAACGCGGGCATCGAGGCGGGCT
>SLHB01000083.1 GCA_007136375.1 Candidatus Hydrogenedentota bacterium | reverse complement strand
GTGGCGCCAGCGGGTCCTGGCGCGCGCCGCGGAGGAGCCTGCCGGGCCGGCCGTGGCCCGGTGGAGACGTATGCCGGCCGCCGCCGCCGTCCTGGCCGTCCTAGCCGCCGTGGCGGGGGCCGCGTGGATGTACGGCCCCGGCCCCGATCAGCCCGTGGTCCCTGCGAGGCTCACCCAGGAGACCGGACCGCCGCCGGAGCCGCCGTCCGCGCCGGAAGTCTCCATGCCGGAAGTGTCCACGCCGGATCCGCTTCCGGAAGTCCCCGCGACGCCGCCCGGGCCCAGTCGTCCAACCATGCGCGTCATGGAGGCGCGGCAACCCAGCGAATCCGGCCCGGCGCCGGTCGCCATAGAAGTCGAAAGCAAGAACCCCGACATTCAGATTGTGTGGTTCATACAAGGATTGGAGGACTAGAATCTCATGAAGACGAAACGATCGCTCCCATGGCGCGGCGCGGCAGTCTGCGCGTTGGCCGCCTTCGCGTTCACCCTTGCCGCGGCGGACGACGGCGGCGAGCCGGCCCCACGCCCCACGGACAGCCAGGCGGACGTCCTGGAGCGCCGCGTCATTCCCTTCACCGATCCGGACATGGATTGGGACCAGCAACGCGCCCGCCTGAATATGTATGGGGAGCGGCTGGAGTCTCTGGCCAGCCGTTTGCGGCTGGGCTTGCCCGAGTGGGATGTGTTGGCGGAGGAGAACCCGGAGCTGGCGCAAACGCTCCGTGGCGTGGAGGCGTTCGCTCGGCCCGCCATCGCCACCATGATCCAACTCCTGGAGCACGAAACCCGTATCGTGCCTATCGAAGGGGTGCCGGTGGACAGGTTGGCGAACGCGCTGGGCGGCATGCGCCAGCATTTTACCGGGGGCGACGACGACCTGGGCATCGTGGTGTTGTCCGGCCCCCATGGCGCGCTTACGGAAATGGAAGCGCTGATCAAGGAAATCAGCCAAACGGTGGCGGAACGGGAAGCGGCCGAACCCGAGGTCGTCAACTACGGCGGTTTCGATCCCTACGGTGGCGGCGGGTTCGATCCCTTCGCCCCGCTTCCCTACGCCCCCCCCTGGCGGAGCTTATCAGGGGGCTCCGAACCGCCCAGCGAGAACATCGAGCTGGTGGCCCACCTGATTCACGCCGCGCGCGGGGCCGGTGACGACGGGGCGATGCCGGAGAAGCTGGCGGAAATCGTCGGCGAGCTTCGCGCGGTGTTTCCGTACGGCCATTACATCCACGTGGATAGCTTCATCGTCCGCTGCCGGGCGGGCCAAGGATTCGAGATGGCGGGGACTCTGCCGGGGCTTTCCAGCGAAGACGGGGAAGAGGCGCTCCGGTACACGTTCCAAGTGGACCAGGCGAATATCTCCCGCGGCGTCGGCCCCCCTGCCCTGGACCCCATTCGCTTCGCGCCGGTAAACCCACGCCCCGAAGGTTTCCGAAGGCTTTCCGAAGAAGCCGGGCGGGAAGCTCAGCCGATTTGGGGCGATATAGGTGTAGACGCCGGGGACCTTCAAGCCTGGGAGGAGGAGGCTTGGGAAGGCGTCCGCGCCGCGGAGGACGCGCTCCAAGAGCTCGTGGAGCAAGGCGCGAACAGCGAAGAGCTCGAAGAGCTCGAAGAGATCCGGGCGCGCGTGCGGGAGCGCGCCACGGAAGCCGCCCAACGATCGGTGGAAGCGATGGAGCGCTCGCGGGAGGCCGCCCAACGATCAGTGGAGGCGGTGGAGCGCTCGCGAGAGGCCGTCCAGCGATCCCTGGAGGCAACGGAACGGTCCCGGGAGCAGACCCTAACGCCCCTCGCTCAGTCCTTCCCTCAAATCAGGATCACGGCGGAGGTCGGAGCGGCCGTC
Organism: Candidatus Hydrogenedentota bacterium; assembly: GCA_007136375.1. Taxonomy (GTDB): domain Bacteria; phylum Hydrogenedentota; class Hydrogenedentia; order Hydrogenedentales; family SLHB01; genus SLHB01. The sequence goes on along the minus strand of SLHB01000083.1, from coordinate 1,072 downwards.
ATCAGGATCGACGGGCTGCGCTTCGAAGCAGGCGGCGCCCAGGGCTCCGGCGGCTCCATCCAGACGGCCGTCGACATTACCGACGGCCAAAGCGCCGTCATCGGCAAGGCCTCCGTGGGCGCCGGCGGCGATGGCGCCATGTTCCTCATCATCACCGCGCGCGTCGCGGATTGATTGACGGTAAACGCGGGATCGATCCAATGGGCCGCCCCGTCCCTTGCGTGTGGGACCGGGCGGCCTTCCTTTTTGCCTAGGACGGTCGAAATATTTATTGTTTTACATGTTAAATAAGGTTATATTGGAGCCCATACTGGTGTCCGAAGCGCGGCCGTTTCCGTGTAGTACCGGGTCCTGTTCTTGGGAAAGGGGCCCGGAAACGAAACCTGGACCATGTGGCCTAACGAAATGGGTTGGAGGAGCAAGGCTATGAAGGCGAACACCTTTCTATCGATGTGGACCAAGGCGGTCTGTGTGTTGGCCGCCGTCGCGTTGGCCGTGGCGATCGCGGGCATAGGCGGCGGCAATCGAACCGCGGCCGGCGGCGAAGAAGATGACGCCTCAGAGCACGAGATGTTGGTCGTGGGAATGCAATACGCATCGATGGAGATGGCGATGAACGCCCTCGCGGGCATGGAGCAATACGTGTTGGGGGTAGACGAGAGCTTGGGCATGATCGTGTTGACGGGACCGACGGATACCGTGCGTCAAATGGAACGTATCGTTCTGAGTCTTGAGTCGCGCGTGGGCAGCCACCTGCGAAACCGCCAGCGCTATGCGGCTTCCTATGCGGCTGACCGTTTGTCGCAGGCCTTTGGCTTGGACTTAAATCGCCTCCACGAGCGCTTGCAGGCCGAGTCTGAGGGGGGCCGGGCCTTGAAGGAGGCCCTGGGTAAAGACCCGGCCGTGGAGTTCATGGCGGAGTTGCGCGCCGGACGCGCGGCTGCCGATCTCCTTGGCGGTTCGGACACGTCACAACAGCCCCAGCCGCACGAGGAACGCCTTGATTTGGCGTTCGACTTGCTCTATGGCGGAGAGGCCGGCGGACTTATGGGGTGGGAGCCGCCGGACAGGT
>SLHB01000304.1 GCA_007136375.1 Candidatus Hydrogenedentota bacterium | reverse complement strand
TTTTTCGACGACGCCAGCCGCGTGCGCCCGGAAAGCGTGATCACCATCGAAGGCGAAGTGGTGGCGCGTTCCGCCGACACAGCGAACCCGAACCTGCCCACGGGCGAGATCGAGGTGGTCGCCACGGCCTTCGAGATTGACTCCATGGCGGATGTGCTCCCGTTTCCGGTGAATCAGGAGCTCGAGTATCCCGAGGAAACCCGGCTCGGCTACCGTTTCCTCGATCTGCGCCGCGAACGGCTGCGGAACAACATCCTGTTGCGCTCGCGCACGGCCCAATTGACGCGCGAATACATGACCGAACGCGGCTTCATCGAGTTTCACACGCCCATTCTCACGAGCTCGTCGCCCGAAGGCGCGCGGGACTACCTCGTGCCGAGCCGGTTATATCCCGGCCATTTCTACGCCTTGCCCCAGGCGCCGCAGCAGTTCAAACAACTCCTAATGACCTCGGGCTTCGACAAGTATTTCCAGATCGCCCCCTGTTTCCGCGACGAAGATTCCCGGGCCGACCGCAGTCCCGGCGAGTTCTATCAGATTGACATCGAAATGGCGTACATCACCCAGGACGATCTCTTCCACGAGATTGAGGGGCTCCTCGTGCGCCTGTTCAGCGAGTTGTCGGACCGCACCATTGTCGCCGAGACCTTTCCGCGCATCCCCTACCGCGAGGCCATGGAGAAGTTCGGCACGGACAAGCCCGACATCCGGTTTGGCCTCGAAATGGCGGATGTCTCCGGTCTGTTCCGCGAATCAGAGTTCAAGGTCTTCCGCGGCGCCGTCGAGAGCGGCGGCGCGGTGAAAGTCATCAACGCGCCTGGCGCCGCCGAGCAGTCCCGCAAGTTCTTCGACGACGCCGAGGCCTTCGCCAAGGCGGAGGGCGCGAAAGGGCTGGCCTGGGTCGCGTTGCGCGACGGCGAAATGAAGGGGCCCATCGTCAAGTTCCTCAGCGAGGCCGAGCGCCAGGGCCTCATCGAGGCGGCTCACGCCAAGGACGGCGACGCGCTGTTTTTCGGCGCGGGCGATCGCACGGAAACCAACGAGCTACTCGGAAAAGTGCGCGTGTATCTCGGCAACGCCCTCGGCCTTATCGATCCGAAACTGGCCGCCTTCTGCTGGATCGTCGACTTTCCCATGTTCGAGTGGAACGAAGATGAGGAGAAGGTCGATTTCTCCCACAACCCCTTCTCCATGCCCCAGGGCGGCCTTGAAGCGCTGGAGACCAAAGACCCCTTGGAAATTCTCGCCTTCCAGTATGACGTCGTCTGTAACGGCGTCGAGCTCTCCTCCGGCGCCATCCGTAATCACCGGCCCGACATCATGATGAAGGCCTTCAACATTGCGGGTTACGACGCCGACACCGTGCAGAACAAATTCCCCGCGCTCTGGCGGGCCTTCCATCACGGCGCGCCCCCTCACGGCGGCATCGCGCCCGGCTTCGACCGCATCGTCATGCTGCTGGCCGACGAGCCCAACATCCGCGAAGTCATCGCTTTCCCGCTGACGCAACGCGCGCAAGACCTGCTCATGGGCGCGCCCAGCCCTGTCAGCGAGAAGCAGCTCAAGGAGCTGCATCTGGAGATTAAGTATCCGCCCGAGGAGAAGAAATAGTAATTTGAAGCAGGTATCGCCCGAAGCGAATTTGGAAAAATAGCATTCATTTTCAATTTGCATTGCAAACGAAGGGCGCTCGGATGTTGCGTCAATGAAGTGCGCGCCATACTTTCTAGTTGAATGGCCTGGGCCGATTTCGTGAAGTACATCCAGTTAGATAAGACGTGGCTTATGCACGGCTTGCCTGGGGTAACCCCGGCTACAGCAGAAATGTGCGCGGAAGCGGCCGCGGTTTGCTGGGAATACAATGGGCACGGTTTGACGGTATCACTGGAAGTTACTGGGGATGTGTCGGAAACCTATGCTGTCACGCGCACCCGCGTTGACGATCAGATGCGCCGAAGCTATGCAGATCATCAGGATGCGGTGGAGTTTGCTGCGTGTGCGGTGGCTTTCATGTTAACCGTGGAGGAAACGTCTTATACGGTTGTCCAGCGGTCATGGAAGGGAACAGGTTTCGACTATTGGCTTGGGGAAAAGACCGATAGACTGTTTCAGGAGAAGGCGCGGCTGGAAGTATCGGGTATAATGATGGGAGATAGCCGCGACGTGAGCCGCCGGGTAAAACAAAAAAGCCGACAAGTCATGAACCACGAATCGCCTTTACCTGCATATATCGTCGTTGCGGAGTTTAGCAAACCTCAGGCTGAGGTGTCCTACCATGCCTAGCGTTGAAGAACTTCACGATCAAGCCATGGAAAAGGCCGAGCAGGCTTTGTTAGCGCGCCAGCGTGCGGCCTATGATGAGGCTCAGAAGGCGTTTGAGGAGGCTTATGAAAACGAATCCGAGGCGGCCCTGCTAGCCGTCGAGGAGGCTCAACCTGAGCCCACGCGCTCGGTGCTGTTGCGTAGCGCGGCGACTCTTGCGTTGGATGCCGGCAAGATTCGCGAGGCGGAACGGCTAGCCGCCATGGGTTTGGCCGGCGACCCTCCGCCGGAGATCGCGGACGAGTTGCGGACGGTCCTTGGGAAGTGCATATCACTTTCGAGCACGGACTAATGTGGTTGATAATGGCTCGTACCCCGAGCCCGTTCCACTTGAAAAGGATATCGCGGGGCCGCACCAGTTAACAATCACAATCCAGCAGGGTGGGGACATCCCCCTAAATCCCCCTTCGAGGGGGACTTAGGGGGATGTCCCTACACGATACTTTGCGATTTACTTATCTGTGATGACGCAATACTTAGGATTTTGATCGATATTAGTTTGCCAAGTTGGTTCGTGGATGGAGTTCGTAGTTCCATTCGCCTCTGAAGTTTTTTTTGTGCAGGGACAAGGCGTTCATCTGCTTGTTTGTGGCCGTAAC
>SLHB01000004.1 GCA_007136375.1 Candidatus Hydrogenedentota bacterium | reverse complement strand
TCACGACAGAAGCAGTAGCCCGGCTCGAAGAGGTCTGGAAGACGTATCAAATGGGGCCGGTTTTGGTGGAAGCCCTGCGCGGCATTTCCATACGATTCGGAGCGGGGGACTATATCACCATCATGGGGCCCTCGGGCTGTGGCAAGTCAACGCTTCTCAACGTGCTGGGTTGCCTAGACCGTCCCACCTCTGGCGCCTACTACTTGGGCGATGACGACGTGTCTCAGCTCGAAGACGACGCGCTGTCCGCCATCCGCGGCAAGCGCATTGGCTTCGTGTTCCAGTCCTACAATCTGATCCAACAGTTGACGGTTGTTGAGAACATCGAGATCCCCTTGTACTACCAAGGCTACCCGGAAGACGAGAGCCGCGCCCGGGCCGAGGAGCTTGCCGGCATTGTGGGCCTTAGCGAACGGCTGGACCACAAGCCGTTCGAGCTTTCCGGTGGGCAGCAGCAACGCGTCGCTATCGCGCGGGCTCTCGCTAACGACCCGTACATTCTGCTGGCCGACGAGCCTACGGGCAACCTGGACTCCCGTTCGGGGGCCGAGATCCTAAACCTGTTTGACGATCTGCACCGACAGGGCAAGACGTTGATCATGGTAACGCACTCCGACGAAGTCGCGGAGCGGGCCAAGCGCAATATCCGGCTTCGCGACGGGGAACTCGAATCGGATATACGAAGGGACTAAGGGCACACCATGGATTTTTGGCGCATATACTACATGGAGATGTTTCGCCTCAAGCGGACGGTTCAGATGGGGGTGAAAAGCCTCTGGAACCACCGGTTGCGCTCCCTTCTCACGGTCCTGGGCATCATCTTTGGCGTGTGTTCGGTTATTGCCATGCTGGCCATTGGCGAAGGCGCCAGCTTCGAGGCGCAGGAGCAAATCCGCCAGCTTGGCGCGAACAACATCATCGTCCGCAGCGTGCAACCGCCCCAGGAGCAAGGGGCGTCCGACCAAACGAGCGCCGTCGTGGAGTACGGCATTACCTACGCCGACATCCGCCGCTTCCGGGAAACCATTCCAGGCGTGAGCGTTATCGTGCCGGGCCGTAATATCCGTACGGACATGTGGAACCGGGACCGGCGCATTGTGGGCGAGATCAGCGGGACGGTGCCGTGGTACCCCGAAATGACCAACAGCCCCGTTGTTTCCGGCCGTTTCTTCACGGAAGAGGAAATGCGCCAATCCCTTAACGTGGGGGTCCTGGACCGGGCGTTGGCGGCGCGGCTTTTCCCCTTGGACAACCCCATTGGCCGTAGCGTTCGCGTCGCCCGGCAATACTACCGTGTGATCGGTGTCATCGACGATCGCAACCAAGGCAACCCGGAAGGCGATAGCGACCAAGTTTCGAGCGGCCGGGGCAGCCAGTACCGCATGCTGATTCCGCTGACGGCCGCGCGCAACCGTTTTGGCGAGACCATTGTGGAGCAACAGGCCGGCACACGCTCCATGGAGCGCGTGGAGCTGCACGAGGCCATCGTGCAGGTGCACGAGCAAGACTTAGTCGTGCATACAGCGGCGGTGATGGAAGATTTGCTGGATCGGCATCACCGGCAAAACGACTATGAAATCATTGTGCCGCTCCAACTGCTGCGGCAAGCCGAACAGACCCAGCGGATCTTCAGCATCGTGCTGGGCTCCATCGCGGCGATTTCGCTCATTGTCGGCGGCATCGGGATCATGAACATCATGTTGGCCAGCGTGACGGAGCGTACGCGGGAGATTGGCGTCCGGCGGGCTCTTGGCGCCAAGCAGCGGGACATCATCACCCAGTTCCTGGTGGAGACCGTGTTGCTGTCTGCAACAGGGGGCATCCTAGGCGTCATTCTCGGGGTGACGATTCCCTTCTTCATCAGCCGGTTCGCGGACATGGCGACCATCGTGACGTTCTGGGCGCCGATGCTGGCGTTCACGATCTCGGCCCTTATCGGCGTGGTCTTCGGCATTTACCCGGCCATACGCGCGGCCAACATGGACCCCGTGGAGGCTCTGCGGCACGAGTGATCACAGGGGCCGCGCCGCGTGAGGCGGCGCTGCTCCGTTCGAAACGCCCTTGAAAACAGCGCGGGCCGTGGCGGCAGTCAAGCAGACTGTGTCCACGGCCCGCTCGCGTTGGTGGCTGGCGAAAGGCGTATTCCCTCGACGTTGGCCGCGATCGTGTCAAAATACCGCCCAGGCTGTGCGGGGCTTGCCCCTGTGAAATGGCGTGACGCTAATTTGCGTTGCGCCATTTCGCGTGGAACGCGACCATGTACGCGCGTCACTCATATGCGCCTGTACTGAAAGCGGGACTCCACGAGAGCGCGGTTCGACCCGGTAGCAGACCAAGCCCAATCCGTGATAGAGTTTTTCCGAGGTTATGTTCTTTATCTTTGTGTTCTGGTTCTTGCGGGCAGACCCTTGGGCCGGCATGGCGTCTTCGTCACAACAAATGTACGCCAGTACTGGATGGATCCGGCACAGACATGATGGCGGCTTTAGGTGAAAGGCGCCAGGTGTAGGCCAAAACGCCAGGGTAGTGCGCGCATGCCATGAGGTATTCGGCACTCGGAAGCGGGTCAAGCGTGGGAGGGAGAAAACATGAGCTTGAATCGGCGCGATTTCATCAAGACGGTGGGCGTGAGCACGGCGGGCGCATTGACGGCGGCGTCGCTTCAAGGGCGCGGCGCGCGGGCTGCTAACGGGGAACGTCCCAACATCCTCTGGATTACCGCCGAAGATGTCAGCCCGACGCTGGGCGCGTACGGCGATGCGTACGCCACCACGCCTCGCCTCGACCGCTTGGCGGAAGAAGGCGTGCGGTACACTCGGGCCTACGCGGACGCGCCCGTGTGCTCGCCAGCGCGGTCCACGCTTATCACGGGCAACTACGCGGTTTCCCTGGGCACGCAGCAGATGCGTTCGGTCTTTCCCATTCCCGGCTATATGACCGGCTTTCCCTCGAAGCTCCGAGAAGCGGGCTACTACACGAGCAACAATGTTAAGACCGACTACAATACGGCGAACGAGCCACAGATCATTGAAGCCTCTTGGGACGAGAACAGCGAAACGGGCCATTGGCGGAACCGTCCCGACTCCGCGACGCCCTTTTTCAGCGTGTTCAATCTCATGGAATCGCATCAGAGCCGCGCCATGGTCTGGCCTTACGAGCAATTCGTTGAGGAGGTGCAGAGCCGCCTGAGCCCCGATGAAATCCACGATCCCGACGAAGTCCCTCTGCCGCCTTATTATCCGGACACGCCGCTGGTTCGCCGCGACATGGCGCGATACTACGATTGCGTCACCGCCATGGACAAACGGGTGGGCGAATTCCTCGATCAATTAGAGGATGACGGGCTGGCCGAGGACACGATTGTCTTCTTCTTCGCGGACCACGGGGCCGGGATGCCCCGTCACAAGCGAGCGACGTTGGACACCGGGCTCCATGTGCCGTTGCTCATTCGGTTTCCGGAGAAGTATCGCCACTTGGCGCCGGCTGATCCGGGAGAAGCGACCGACCGCATGGCCGGCTTTGTGGATCTGGGTCCGACAGTCCTCAGCCTGGCCGGGATTCAGCCGCCCGAATTCATGCAAGGGCGGCCCTTCCTTGGGGAATATGAAGCCGCCCCGCGGGAACGGCTCTATCACTTCCGGGACCGAGTCGACGAGGCGCGGGATTGCGTGCGCGCGGTGCGGGATGAGGAATACCTCTACGTACGCAACTACATGCCGCACTTGGGGTACCACCAGTCCAGCGCCTGGGCCGATCAGGGCGAGGTCCGTCACGAGTTCCATCGCTTGGCCGATCCCGACGCGATGACGGAGCCCCAGTGGCGATACGTGTCGCCTACCCGCCCGGTCGAGGAGTTGTACGCCTACCGGGACGACCCCCTCAACCTTGAAGATTTTGCCGGCTCGCCCGAGCACCGGGAGGCCCTGGAACGGATGCGCCGAGCCCTGCGAGAAGAGATGCGCGAGCGCCGCGACCTTGGCTTTATCCCGGAGAGCGAGGCGTGGGAGCTCTTTGGCGAAACCACCCCATGGGAAGCGGCGCGGAATGGTGTTCCTGTCAACCTCGAGGCGTTGTATGAGGCCGCCGAAAAGGCGCCCGTGGCGCCCGAAGAGGAAATCTTGGAGGGACTGGAGAGCGAGGATCCGTCGGTCCGCTATTGGGCCGCCATCGGGCTGACCGCCCGTGAATCCATTTCGGAAGCCGCTTTGGATCGGCTCTCCGATGGGCTCGAGGATCCTTCCCCAGCGGCGCGCATTGAGATCGCCAACGCGGTGGCCAACCATGGCGACGTTGCGGCGGCCCTCCCTGTACTGATCGAAGCGCTGGACGACCCGAGTCTCGATGTTAAACTGCACGCGGCCAGAACCATCGAGCTTCTCGAAGAAGACGCCCGGGAAGCCGTCCCCGCGATGCGAAAAGCGGTGGCGGAAGCGGAGGAAATCCGGCCTCCGGACACCGAAGGCGTTATCCCCGGAGATGAAGACCTCGCCTGGTTTATCCAAATGTCGGCGAACGCCTTCCTCTCCCGTGTCGCCGAGTAGGCCTCGCGCTTGGGTATTGCGTAGCGGCGCGCTTCTGCCGCCGTTCGGAACGGGGACTGTATCCCGGAGCCTAGTCATGATTACGTTATACCGTCATCGCCGATGCGGTAAGTGTGACCTTCTGCAGGAGGGCCTTGAAAAACTCGTGCTAGCTCATCGTATTGGCTATGTCGACGAGGACGGCATGAACTCGGCCGCTGTGCTGGAGGATGAAGGAGATCTCGTTGAGGGCGAGTCCGCGATTGAAGCGCACATTGAATGTCTCAAGGCGTTTCGCGCGCAGTGGCAGAAATACCAGACGGACGCCTGCTACTGCGACGACGATGGCAACGTTGAATAGAAACGTTCTTGTAGATCTTCTTGCGAAGTGACGAAAGGGAAGGCCGAAGGCCGGCGTGAGCCGTTCTCATCGAGCGCCAATCCGTTATGGCGCAACCAGTCCACGCACCGCCGGATGGATGCGGCGAGCTTTGATCCAGCCGGGGGGTGTCCCTTCGTTCAACGAATACTGTCATCTTCATGAAGCGGCGCGCGCATTTCGCCGCGCCCCCGGCGCGCTCGACCCCATGCTTCACAAATGCGCTTTCGTTTGATAGAGTGCATACGGTTTGGTTTCGTCTTGTTCGATATTTGGGCCGGGTCCGAGCTTCACGGACACAGTGAAAGAGGAACTGCTTCGACAGGGAGAGGCCGATGACCGAGACGCTGGCGCCTACGTCTACTGTTGAAATTCGGGACCACTCCGCGCCCCATGCGAGATTGGCGGCTGAGCTCTTGGGCCTCGGCCGCGTTCCGCCACTCACGCCGGACGAGATGGCCACTTCTCTTGAAGTGGCCTTTTTGCGGCCTCATCAACACACCGCGCGGCTGACGCGCTTCGCGGAGGCCTTGCGCGAGGCGCTGGCGGCCCGTGGCGTCAGGGTCGCGCCGATCGAGGAAGCGTTCGTGGGGCAAGGGGGGCAAGGCCGGCGCAAGTTCCGGCCCGGCTTGACCGTCGTGGAAACGGGAGAAGGCGCCGACGACGCCCTTGCCGCCAACTTCATTCCGGGCCTTCATCAGACCGCTATCGTCACGCTCATTGACGGGCCGCCGCCCGTTCACGCCGGGGCCGGCCTGCAACAGACGCTCGACGCCATCGTCGGCGTGCTGGCGTGGAATATGACCCACGTGCCGATCTTCGTTGAGGACGGCCAATGGACCATCTGTACGATGAACGGCGCCGTGATCCCCTGTGGCGATTGGCGCCGGATGGATGACGGCTTGATGGGCGCGCTCGTGCCCAAGCTCACCGCGCAAGTCGTCCCGCCGCAACGGGACAGCATGGTTTGGCGGGAAGGGGCTTTCGATCCCGTGGGCCCGGACTGGCGGGAAGTTGTGGCGGATTTCCTGGAAGCGGCGCCGGTTTGGCGGGACAGCGGCTTGATGTTGGCCCATACTTCCTTGGACACGCTGCAATACCGTAACCGCTACTTCCGCCGGCTCGTGGCCGCTCACTTGGATCAACGCACGGGGATGAGTTACGGGTTCTTGGTCCGGCAACTCTCGATGGATGTGGAGCCGGCTGTTCCGGCCCAGGGGGCGCCTGCGGCGTTGCGAAAGGCCGCGTGGGAGGGCCGTTGCGTTCAGGAAATCGGGGGACGTCCGTACGCCCGTCTTGAATTGCTTGGCGGCGAGTGGTTTGTTCCCGTGCCGGAAGTGTGGCTGCTGACGACCCGATCAGGCTGCGAGAAGACCAATCCCGATCCGGCGAAGGATCTTATGCGGATGGGCTTCCGCCGGGGCGAGGTGATCCTGGACACGCCTCGGGGCGTGCCGTCCGCGGCGTGCCGGCCGTCCTACGATACATGGACGATCTTGGCCTGCGCCCTGGGCAACGCCATAGCGGCCAGCATCCTCCGCGCCCTTGGCGCAAACCCCGCATTCCCGGAAGCGCTGCGCGGTCCAGGGTTGTCGATCTCTCATTGGCACGGCTACCCCGCGCCGGGAAGCGCGGCGCCGCCAGGCTACTTTGTCCATGGTCAAGCGAATCCGCCGGTGTCCTGCTCGACGCCGCAGTCGGCCATCTACGCCTTCGCCGGCAAGCTCGAAACCCTGGAGCGGGCCCTTAACGCGGGAATGGACTACCGGGGGGGCGTGCACATCGAACCGCACCACGGGACGAACGTCGATGGCGTCCTGTCTCTGGCGGAGTCGGCCCGTTGGGCGGCGGCCGCTACGGCGCGGCGCGGCGATTAGCCGGGGGCTCAGCGGAGGCGGAGGTAGGCGAGGCTGGCCTCCGCGCCGGACAACGTGCTGTTCTCCAGGGTGTAGGTGAGGGGGTGAGGAAGCTCCGCGCAGGCTTGGAGGAAGGCCTGAATGTCGAGGTTGCCCTCGCCGAGGGGCAGGTGGTCGTCGTACGCGCCCAGCGTGTCGTTGAGGTGGACATGGCCCAAGCGGGGCCCCCAGGCGCGGACCCACTCCCGAGGGGGCGTGGAAGAAAACAGGGCCATGTGCGCGATGTCTCCGCAGATGCGCAAGCGCGGGGAGTCCACAGCTTCGACCAGGCGCAGCAGGGGTTCGGGGGAGTCCTCGAACATGTTTTCCAGGTAGATGGTGATGCTCAGGGATTCCGCATGCGCGACCAGCCGCGGCCAGAACTCTAGGCTGCGCTCGTGGTACAGACGGGGATAATGGCGCACCCGGATGAGGGGATTGTACTGGCTGTGGAAGATGACGAAACCGGCGCCGAGGCGCGCGGCGGCGTCGAGCGCCGCAGCGTAGCGTTGCCGCGCGATGGCCTGCACGTCCGCGTCCTGGCTGTAATGGACCGTGTCGATGAAGGGGCCATGGTATCCGATGGGGCCGCGGACGCCGGCGAGCAACGGGATTAAGGCGCTTATGGCCCCGTCCAGGGGTTCGCCCTGGCCGGGCGCGCCCGGACGGGCGAAGGTTTGCACTTCCGCGCCCACGCCGAGATCCGCGATGCGCGCGAGGCTCTCCGCCGCGTCTTGGCCGGCGGCGACGAGGACTTGGTCCCGAGAAATTGCCGGCGCGGCGGCTGCGCCTTCCGCGTCCGGTCCGCTATGGTCCATGAAGCGCTATTCCTGGAGGGCCCGGCGCTGCACCGCGATTTCCGCGCGGTAGCGGGCGACGGCCCGGTTGTGTTCGGCCAAGGTTTCGCTAAAGGTGTGGGTGTAGCCGTCCGCGTTGGAGACGAAGTAAAGGTAGTCTACGTCGGCAGGGTTGAGGGCCGCGCGGAGGCTGTCCACGCCGGGACTCGCGATGGGACCTGGCGGAAGGCCCGCGTTGCGGTAGCTGTTGTAGGGCGAGTCCACCTCCTTGTCCTCGTTCAGCATGCGTTGGCCGTACTTGTTCAGCGCGAATTGCAGCGTCGCGTCGAGGTCCAGCGTCATGCCCCGCTCCAGGCGGTTGTGGATGACCGCGCTGACGAGGGGCCGCTCCGCCGCGGCGCGCGCTTCGCGCTCGATGAGCGACGCGATGGTTACGACTTCCAGCGGGTCCCGCTCCCGGCCGTGGGGATAGCGCTCCATGAGCCGGGCGTACTCCCGTTGGAATTGGTCCAACATCCGTTCAACCACGGCCCGTTCATCCGGCTTCTCATCGAAAAAATACGTGTTTGGCATGAGAAAGCCTTCGAGATTGGGCGCATCCAGATCCAATTCCTCGATGAGCGCCGGGTCCGAGGCGGCTTCGAGAAATGCGTCTGGGTCATCGAAGAGCTGGGCCATTTGTTCCAGGCTGAGCCCTTCGCGAATGGTTACCCGGAGTTCCGGGGGGAGGGCGCGAGGATCACGGTTGGCCGCGGGGCCCTCCCGAAGCCGCTCCGCCAGCGCCACTGGCGTCAAGCCCCGGGGCAGGATGTAGTAGCCGTGCCGGATGGGGGTGCTGTCTTCATCCAGGCGCAACGCGAGACGGAACAAGAGCTCGTGGGACACCAGCCCCTCTTCCGCCAGGATACGCGCGACGTCTTGGCCCGTGGCGCCTTCCGGGATGACCAAGCCGGCTTCGGGTCCAGCAGGCGCGGGCCGGTGCAAATGATCCTGGACGAGCAAGAGCCCGAGCGCCGCCGCGCCCCCAAGGGCCAAGCAGGCGGCGGCCAGAACGGCCAGAGCGCGGAGCGCGCCCCGCTTCCAGGATCGGCGTGGCGAAGCGGTTTCCCGGTGCTCCTTGCCGGGCGGCGCGCTGTCAGTCATGAGCAGGCCCCGCCGCGCGGCTTTGCCGGTCCATATATGTCTGCAGAATATGTTGCGCGGCCAACATGTCCACGGACTTCTTGCGCCCTTTCCGGCTTACGCCCGCGCCGATGAGCGTCCGTTGCGCCGACGCGGTGGAGTACCGTTCGTCTTGGGTGACGACTTCAATCCCGGTCAAGGCCTCGCGCAGGCGTTCGGCGAAGGCCAGGGTCTTCTCCGCCTGGGGGCCCGGCTGGCCGTTCTGGTCCAGGGGAACCCCGGCGACGATGCGGATCGCGCCGGTTTCTTCGAGGATGGCGCGGATGGCGGCGATGTCGCTTTCCATGTCCCTGCGCTGAATCACTTCCCGGGGCAAGGCCATGCTGCCCAGGGGATCGCTGACGGCGACGCCGATACGGACATCGCCCACGTCCAGTCCCACGATGCGCCCGGGCAACGTCATCGGTTCGCCGTCTGTTGCAGAAGCGCCTCCACCGTGGCGGGCGCCTGGGCGATGGCTTCGCCCACTTTCTCTGGCTGTTTGCCGCCCGCTTGGGCCATGTCGGGCCGCCCGCCGCCTCCACCGCCGACGATGGGGGCCAAGGCCTTGACGATATCCCCGGCGCGAACGGAGTCGGTGAGATCCTTGCTCACCGCCACGCACAGCGAGGCCTTGCCGCCGCCGGCGCTGCCCAGCACAATGACGCCTTCGCCGAGCTTGTCCCGGAGCGAGTCCATGACCATACGCAGTCCGGCGGCGTCTTGGCCGGGGACCTCGGCGGCGAGGAGTTTCACGCCCGCGACCTCCTGGACCTGGCTCATGTAGTCCACGGAGCCGCCCGTGGCCGCCGCCTGCTTCCATTTCTGGATTTCGCGTTCGAGGCGCCGGTTTTCTTCCACGAGGGTCTTGACCCGCGTCTCCAGCTCTTCCGGCGCCGCGTGGAGGAGGGTGGAAACCCGGCCCAGCTGTTCTTCTTGGCCGTGGACCAGGTTCAAGCCTTGCTCGCCGCACACGGCCTCGATCCGGCGCACGCCCGCGGAGATGGATGATTCGCTCAGAATCTTGAACAGGCCGATGACGCCCGTCCGGGGCACGTGGGTGCCGCCGCAGAGCTCCATGCTGAACCCATCGGCGATGACCACGCGCACGGTGTCGCCATACTTTTCGCCGAAGAAGGCCATGGCGCCCGCCGCCTTCGCCTCTTCCAGAGGCATCACCTTCGTTTCGATGGGGGCGTCGGCGCGGATGTACTGGTTCACCTGGCGTTCGATGTCGCGGAGCCGTTCGCGCGGTATGGCCTCGAAATGGGTGAAGTCGAAGCGCAGCCGGTCCGGCGCCACGAGGGAGCCCGCCTGTTGCACATGATCGCCGAGAATGTCCCGTAGCGCGGCCTGAAGCAGGTGCGTCGCCGTGTGGTGATTGGCCGTGGCGGCGCGTTTCTCCGCGTCGACGGCCGCGCGGACTTGGCCGTCCTTGCGAAGGGCGCCGCTCGTGATCTTCACGGAGTGGACCGGAAGGCCCTCCACGTACGCCTTCACCGTTTCGACGTGCGCCGCGCCCTCGGAGGCTTCCAACACACCGGTGTCGCCAACCTGGCCGCCGGATTCCGCGTAGAAGGGGGTCACGTCCAGTATGACCTCGCCCGCCTCGTCGGCCTCAAGGGTCTCCGTTTCCACGCCATCCCGCAGAAGGGCGCGAATGGTGGCGCGCGCTTCCAGGAGATCGTAGCCCACGAAGTCAGAGGCGCCGCACCGCTCCCGAACTTGGCGGTACACGGGCGCGATGGCCGTTTCGCCGCTGCCCGCCCAGGCCTTCCGCGCTTGCTCCCGTTGCCGGGTCATCGCCGCTTCGAACCCTTCCCGATCGATGCCGTAACCCCGCTCCTCGGCCATGTCGGCGGCGAGATCGAGGGGAAACCCGTAGGTGTCGTGCAGGCGGAAGAGGTCTTCGCCGGGCGCGTTCGTCAGGCCTTCCCGCTCCATGCGGCCGAAGATTTCCTCCAGCACGTCCATGCCCCGGGCCAACGTGCCGCGGAAGCGCTCCTCCTCGGTCTGAATGATTCTGGCGATGGCGGCCCGCCGTTCCTCCAGTTCCGGGTAGTGGGGAGCCATGAGATCCACCACGGTCATGGCCATTTCGTGGAGGAATGGGTTTTCGAGGCCCAGCTCGCGGCCGAACCGGGCGGCCCGGCGCAAAAGACGCCGCTCCACGTAGCCCCGGCCGTCATTGGCGGGGAGCACGCCGTCGGCGATGAGGAAGGCCAGGGCGCGGGCGTGATCCGCGATGACGCGATAAGGCGTGGGCTTGTCTTTATAAGGGATTTTCGATAGGGTTTGCGCGGCCTCGATAATAGGGAAGACGCCGCTGGTGTCGAAGACCGTTTCCTTGTCTTGCAAGAGCATGGCCAGCCGCTCCAGGCCCATGCCCGTGTCGATGCCCCGGTTCTTCAGGGGCGGCCGGGAGCCGTCGGGTTGCTGGTCGAACTGGGGAAAAACGAGGTTCCAGTATTCGAGAAAGCGTTCGCAGCGCTCGCAGCCAGGTTGGCAATCGGGCTGGCCGCAGCCCAAGGCTTCGCCCCGGTCGATGTGCAGCTCGGAGCATGGGCCGCAGGCGCCCGTTTCACCGGCCGGTCCCCAGAAGTTGTCCTTCGCGCCTAGCCGGACGATGCGGCTGGCCGGCAACCCCACTTCGCTTTGCCAAAGCTCGTAGGCTTC
>SLHB01000093.1 GCA_007136375.1 Candidatus Hydrogenedentota bacterium | reverse complement strand
GCCCAAATAACGGCCGCGCCGAAGGCGGCGCTGGTCCTGGGGAACGCTGAATACGCCTTCATTGCAATGCCTCCTTACGTTTCGAAGCGCCGGAGCGCGGCGCCGTCAATAGCCCAAGGCGAGGCCGTCGTGCCGCAGTTCCGACGCGCCTACGTACACGCCGTTCTCCCGGTCCCGCTTAATGGCTTGATACCCGCCGAAGAAGTCGTCGCTGCTGATGGCGTGGCCCCGCCGCCGGAGGTCCGCCCGCGTGGCCTCTGGGACGCGGCTTTCCAGGGCGAGCGTCCCGCCGTCCGTCATGACTTGGCCCGTGGGCTGGCTGCTGCCGGAATGGGCGTAGCGCGCCGCGTCTCCGGCTTCCTGGAGGTTCATGCCGAAATCGATGATGTTGCACAAGACTTGCACGTGTCCCTGAGGCTGGACTGGGCCGCCCATGACGCCAAAGCTCATAAAGGGTTCGCCGTCCTTCATCACGAAGCCGGGAATGATGGTGTGGAAGGGGCGCTTGCCCGGCTCGTAGACATTCGGGTGGCCCTCTTCCAAGCTGAAGCCCGCGCCCCGGCATTGGAGGGGAAATCCAAGCCCGTCCGGGACCATCCCGCTGCCCATGTTCAGGAAGATGCTTTGGATGAGGGAGACCATGTTCCCTTCGCTGTCCGCCACGGTGAGGTACACGGTGTCGCTCGCGGCCAACGCCGGCGCGCCCGCGTCCACGGCGTCCTGGGCCCGGTCCATGTCGATGAGCGCGCGCCGCTCCGCCGCGTATTCCTTGGAGAGCAGCCTCTCCAAGGGGATGTCATGAAACTCCGGATCGGCGTAGTGACGGGCCCGGTCCGCGAAGGCGAGCTTCTTGGCCTCGGCGTGGACATGAAGGTAGTCCGCGCTGTTGTGGCCCATCGCCGCGAGGTCGTAGCCTTCCAGGATGTTGAGCATTTGCAGGGCGGCGGCGCCTTGGCCGTTGGGTGGAAGCTGATACACGTCGTAGCCGCGATAGTTCACCGACACCGGATCTACCCATGTGCTTTCGTGAGCGGCCAGATCCGCCGCGCGCAAGTGCATGCCCACCCGGTCCGCATAGGCGTCGATGGCTTCCGCGATGGCGCCCTCGTAAAAGGCGTCCCGTCCACCCTCCGCGATGAGCCGGTAGGTTTCCGCGAGATCGGGGTTCCGGAACACTTCCCCTTCCCGGGGCGCGCGGCCGTCAAAGGTAAACGTGTCCAAGAAGTTCTGGAGGCCGCCGATTTCCGCCTCGTTGGCCGTCAGGCGCTCCACGGCTTCTTGCCACTGGGCGGCGATCGTCTGGGGGACGGGGACGCCCGCTTCCGCGTAGGCGATGGAGGGCGCGAGGATGTCTTCCATGGGCAGGCGGCCGAAGCGTTCGTGGAGGGCGAACCAGCCGTCCACCGCGCCGGGCGTGCTCACGGAGAGGGGGCCGTGCATGGGGATGAACGGTTTATCTCCCAGCGCTTCCACAAGCTGTTCGCGGGTCAAGCCCTGGGGCGCGCGGCCGGACGCGTTGAGTCCATGAAGGCGCTCGGAATCGGCGTCCCAGACGATGGCGAAGAGGTCGCCGCCCACGCCGTTCATGCCCGGTTCGGCGAAACCCAGGAAGGCGTTGGCCGCGATGGCCGCGTCCTCGGCGTTGCCGCCCGCTTTGAGGATGTCCTCCGCGATCTTCGTCGCAAGGGGATGGCTCGTGGCCGCCATGCCGTTCACCGCGAGCACCGGGCTCCGGCCCGCGTGGTTGTGTCCGGCGATCCGGTCGCCGCTTACGATTTGGCCTTGAGCGGGCAAGGCGGCCGCCACGAGCAACGCCGCCGCCGCGGCCAGCGGCGTCCAGGCAAAGACAGTGCGAACCATGACACCCTCCCGGCCGCCGTTCCAGCGGGGCGGCCCTCCTCCAAGTGAAGCCTCCATTGGGCGCCGTTCCAGACGGACGCGAACGGTGGCAATCTACGCCCGCCCCAAAGAAGTTGTCAAACGCGCCCGGACCCCTCAATCGCCGGATAAGAACGCCGTTGGCGGAGCGGCGGCCCTTGTGTGCCGGAAAGATGCGGACCATGTCCGTTCACCCGATGGGTGAAGGCCACTGTTTCTTCCTCGGCGCGAACATGAGACTGGACAGCGATGTCCAGCCAAGCTTATCCGGCGATTTGGAGGACCGAGGCGCCGCGCCGTCCGGTCGCCGCGTTGACATCGATTCCGGCGGCTCATGAATCCATCGTGGTGGAGAGAAGCAAGCGTGTCCAACGCAAGCCAACGCAAGAAAGGAGGCTACCATGAAGAGCCGCTCATCCCGCCTGACCTGGGCGCTCGTCGCGCTCCTCGTGGCCGCGCCCGCGGCTATGGTCCTCGCCGAAGAGGCCGCTGATGACGAAGAACGCGAAGAGCCTATCAACGTGGCCATTCGTGGCGAGAACTATTGCCTCGGGTGCGATCTTGGCGCCCAGGGCGCGGCGTCCGCCTGCGTCGCCTTCGGATGCCAACATGCGCTCAAGGTGGAGTCTGCCGTGGACGCGGACGGCAATCCGGTGGAGGAGATTCACGGCTGGGTCTTGCACTATCTCCTCAACGAGCATGGCGCCGCCCTTGCCACGGAGGAAGCCGACTACCATGGCGCGACGGTCACATTGAACGGGAAGGTGTTCAAGAACGAACGAACCATCGACGTGGCCGAGATCCACGAGGCCGAAACGGACGAGGACCACGACCACGGTTGAGTTTCGTCCGTCCCCTGTCTGCATTGGGCAAGCGCGCCGTGTCCCGGGCCGGCCTTCGGCCGGGATGCGGCGCGTTCCTGCCCGCCGTAACCTACAGGTAAGGCGTCAGGAGCCTGGCCATCCCGTCGCGCAGACGGAGGGGGAAGGGGCGGTTCACTAGGTCATCGAGCTCCACGCGTTGGGCACGAAGCCGCCGGGTTTCCATCAACGGCGCCAACTGAGCGGCGAGGGCGGGGTCGTAGCATTCGACGTTGAACTCGAAATTGAGCCGCAGGCTGCGGGGATCCCAGTTCGCCGATCCCATCAGAACCCAGACGCCGTCCACGATGACGAGCTTTGTATGGTCAAAGGGCGGGGGCGTGAACCAGATGCGGCAGTTCCGTTCCAGCAGGGGCGCCAGGTGGGCGTTGGCCGCCCATTGGACGAGGCGCAGATTGTTCCGCGCCGGCAGGAGGATGTCGACGGTGACGCCCCGCATGGCGGCGACGGAGAGGGCGCTGGTCAGGGGCGGATCCGGGAGAAAGTAGGGGGTCGCCACGCACACGGAGCGCCGGGCGCAGGCCAAGGCGCCCAAGAGCGTCATGGAGAGCTTGTCGAAATCCTCGTCGGGGCCGTCGGAGATGCCGCGGGCCACGGCCTTGCCATGGGCCTCCAGGGCGGGGAACCACGCGCTTCCGGTGAGACGTTCATGGGTGGTGTAGGCCCAGTCCTCGGCGAAGACCTCCTGCAACTCGCGGACCACCGGCCCTCGCACGCGGAAATGAAGATCCTGGACGGGGTGCCGGGGGATTTCCTGGACCAGGTTGTCTTTCCGTATGTTCATGCCGCCGGTGAAGCCAATGACGCCGTCGACGACCATGATCTTACGGTGGCTGCGGAGGTTCATGTACCGCGTGCCCCAGGGCAAGTAGGTGGGCATGAACTTGGCCGCCGTGACGCCCGCCTTGCGCAGACGATGAATTACCTGGGGGAAGGAGTACCGGGCGCCTATGGCGTCGATCAGGACGCGCACTTCGACGCCGCGCCGGACGGCGCGTCCCAGGGCCCCGGCGAACTGACGGCCCACCTTGTCATTGGCGAATATGTAGGTGGTCAGCGAAACCGAATGCTCGGCTTGCTCAATGGCCTCCAACATAATCGGATAGGCCGCGTCGCCGTTGTAGAGGGGCTCGAAGGCGTTGCCCCGGACGAGGGGCCGCTGTGTCAGTCCGTTCACCAAACGGGCGAGGGATGCCATGTGCCCGCAATCCGCGGGCAGGTGATCCGGCAGGGATTCCACGGGACACAGGAATTCGCCGGCTTCCAAGAGGTATGAGGGAGGATCCTCGCCGCGGAGCACGCTGGCCCGCCGTTTGATGCGGTTGATGCCCAAGAGCACATAGACCACGGAGCCAACGATGGGCGCCAGCCAGATGACGCCGACCCAGGCGACGGCGGCGCGGCTGTCTTCCTTGTACAAGATTGCGTGCCCCGTGGCGCTCAGCATGACCAGCGCTGTTGCCGCCGCCGTGAAGTACGGCCAAATCGTTTGTACAAGGTCTAGAACCACACACTCCTCCTGTGTCGCGCGCTCCAGGATCTGCGCTGTCCCGCCGGGTCTGCCTTAGTCGGAGAGACCGCTGAGGAACTGGTCGAAGCCGCCGGCTTCGGCTTCCTCGCCCGCCAACCGTACGCCGGTCCATTCGTCGGTGAACGCTCCGATGACGGTGATGGGCGTGCGAAACTCCTGCCGGAAGGCGTCTAGCGTTTCTTCCGACGTATTGGCGTCGAGGGCGAACAACAGCTCGAAGTCTTCGCCGCCGGTTAGCGCGAGGCGGATGGGATCCAGCCCATGCGCCTCCGCGTATTCGGTCAACTCCGGAGCGATGGGCAGCGATTTAGGATGGATGTCGATCCCCAAATGTCCCGGCCGGGCGAGATGCCCGGCGTCCTGAAACAGACCGTCGCTGACGTCGAGCATGGCGTGGGCGTTGGGCCGCGTGCTAAGCCACAACCCCTCCAGGATGCGCGGCTTCGGCCGCAAGTGGGCCGCGGTCAACGCTGGGGCCTCGTGCCCGTGTTGCAGGGCGTGGAGTCCCGCGCCCGACATCCCCGGCCGTCCGGTGATCGCCAGCACATCGCCGACTTGAGCGCCGCGCCGCCGCAGGAACCGGTTCCCAGACGCTTCTCCAATCACGGTGACGTCAATGCCGATGAGCGCTTCGGAGCGCGTGGTGTCGCCTCCCACGACCACCACGCCGAAGCGGGATAAGAGGTTGGACAGGCCCTGATAGAGTTTCTCCAGATAGGCGACTTCCAGGCTGCCGGGACAGGACAGGGAGACGAGGCTGAAGAGGGGGGATCCGCCCATGGCCGCGATGTCGCTCAGGCTGGCGGCCGCCACTTTCCATCCAATGTCCTCGGGTTGGGCCGTGTCCCGGGTGAAGTGCGTGCCTTCCACGGAAAAGTCGCAGGAAACCAGCAGATGATGGTCGAAAACGCGGAGCACGGCGCAGTCATCACCCACGCCTTCGAGCACCATGGGCGTGGAAGGGAGGAAGCGGGTAATACGGTCAATCAGATTGAATTCGCCGATCTCGTCTACCCGTTTTGACATGGGATCCCGTTTTCCAGCGCTTTCCACGCTTCTGGAATAGCGTCCAGCACGTCCGTTGCGATCATGCCCCGTTCCGTGCGCTGTTCCGCGGCCGCGCGGCCGGCCAGACCGTGGACATAAACTGCCAGCGCCGCCGCCGGCCCTGGCGTCATGCCTTGCGCCAATAGCCCGCCGAGCAAGCCCGCCAGCACGTCGCCAGCGCCGCCCCGGGCCAAGCCGCTGTTGGCCGTCGCGTGGAGGTACACCGCGCCGCCGGGCTCCGCAATGACCGTGTGATGACTCTTCAACACTAGCACACACGAAAACGCCTTGGCGAAATCCGCCGCGGCCGCCTCGGTGTCCTTCATAACCGCGCCAACGGACACGTTGAGGAGACGCGCCATCTCGCCGGGGTGGGGCGTGAGCGCCGTGGCCGCCCGCCGCGCCTTCAGTACTTGTGGCCGGGCGCCGAGGTTGTTCAGTCCATCCGCGTCAATGACCAGGGGCGCGGGGCAGGCCTCCACGAAGGCCCGCGTGAAGTACGCGGTTCGGGGGTGCCGTGTCAGCCCCGGTCCAAGGACCACCGCGTCGCTGGCTTGAGCCGCTTCGAGCGCGGGAGCCAAGGCGGTGTCCGCGATGGACGCCGCGTCCGTGGCGGGCAAGGGCGTGTACATGACTTCCCACAGCGCCGCCGCCATCGCGCTGGACAACGGCGCGGGAATCCCCACCGTCACGAGGCCGGCCCCTGACCGCGCGGCCGCCAGGGCCGCGAGCTTCGCCGCGCCGGTGTAGCCTTCCGCGCCCGCCAAAAGCAACACCCGGCCAAACGTCCCCTTGTGCCCATCGGACGGCCGCCGGGGGAGGAGGGCGGCCGCGAGTTCATGGGTTATCGGCGTCGTGTGGTCCTGCATGGCGGAACAGAGCTTAGCGCCGTATCCCGGGCCGTTCAAGCCGCGTGGCCCGTTTCGCATCCGGGCCTTTGACAGAAACGGCGTCCATGCACGACGGTCTTCCCTTTCTTGAGTAATTTATGCGTTTTTGTTGACTTTCCGTCGCGGACATGATACGGTTCTTTCATAAATAATATTTTGTTGCAATTGCTCGGGCCCTGGTTCCCGGAAAGCGCGACGGAGGATCCTGGGCGCCGAGTCCAAGGGAGGCGCTTCCGCGACAAGCTCGCGTGGAGTATCTGTGGGGCGCCCTGCTCCCCGATGGCCATTGCTCGCCGGGCGCGCGTTTCACCCCGTCGACGGAAGGCCAGGTGCGGGAGGGCTCGCCAACTGGTTGGAAGTAGGGCGGCCAAACCCTTGGCCGCCGCAACGGGCCCGGCCAGGGTCCAGGGAGGAGCAGGTGTTATGAATACGGTGCGAAAGATTGGGAAATCCTGGTGGGGGGGCGTCGCGACGGTTGTGTTGGCCGCGGCCGTGGTTGTCGCGGGCGCGTTGGCGTGGGGAGGATTCGGCGCCGTCGACGCCCAAGGGGGCCCGGCGCTTGTGGACCGCCCGGGCGCCGTGGTGGGTTTGCCGGGGGGCAGCGCGGTTGCGGCCCGGACGCGCTACGTGTATCCCGTGAAGTACGTGTGCGGAACCTTTGGTCACTTGGATGAAGATGGCCGCCACGGCGGCGCGGTGAAGCACGGTAACTACCGCACGGCCATCAACATCACCAATCCTCATGGGCGCACGGCGGACCTTCGTGTTTCGGTGGTTCCCGCGCCGGCGCATCCGGGCGTGGGCGGCGTGGTTAACGCCGTAGCCGTGAATCTAAGGTCCCGGCAGGCGACCGAGTTCAACTGCCCCCAGATCGAACGGCTTCTTGGCGGCCCGCAGCGCGGGTTCTTCAAGGGTTTTCTTTACATCGACAGCCCCGTGGAACTGCAGGTTGTCGCGGTCTACACCGCGCAATCCAACGAGCGGGCTCGGGACCCGATAGTGGGCGATGACGGAACCATTATCGACGACCCCGACGCGCACCGCGTCACCACGGGCATGAGCATCGACGTGGAGTACGTCCAACCCATTGTCACCCGGTGATCCGTTCGCTTGGATCTTCCGGAGCGTCGCGCGGGGGCCGCTCCGAGGTAAGGGACGGCCTCCGCGCCAGGGAAAGCCTCTCCGAGGAGGCGCGTAACTTAGAGGACTGCCGATGATTTGGCATAGCGTCGCCAGCCAAAACGCGTCATGGCTGCGCCCAGCGTTCCGGATTGCGCTGTTGTGTTGCGTGGTTGCGGGCGCGGCGGGATGTCCGCCCGTGGACGGCGCGGGCGGCGGAGCGATCAGTTCCGTCCCCGCGAACGCGTCCTATCGCGTCACCCTCTCGGGGACCACCTGGAGCGGCAACACGGGCGTCCCCATGGAAACGACGAGCTACACCGCCGTTGAGAACTTCCAGTTGACCGGGACCCTGCTCGTCTCGCCAACCCGTGACGTGACGGGCGTGAATTACAATAATGGGATCAACCCCCGTGACATAGGCCTGTTCGTGGGCAATCCCACGGCCCAACCCCGGGCGGGCTCGATTTGGTTCGCCACGAATTCTCTGGTGTATGTCGACGCGGGCGTGGGCGGCGCAACCCAGCAGGCAGGCATCGACATCGCCTTCGTAAGGTTGGACGGGCAGCGCGGGCGTCTGGAGATCGACGTGCATGGCGACTACCAGGGCCTCCCGGCCGCCCGGGCCCTGCAACTAAACACCTTCAATACAAGGTCGAGTCTGTTCACGTCGGACGCGTTTCAAGTGTTGACGGGCTACATGAATCTCGATTTCGGCGCCGGCGGATCCACAGTCCAGGGCGAACTCATGTTCATCGGGGCGGGCCTTCTGTACCCAGGCAGCAGCGCCATCACCGCGAATCTGTCCGGAACCCGGAACTGAACGCCACGAGCCCGCGGCGGGGTCCTACTCGGCGGCTTCCAGCCTCACCGCGGCGCCCGGCTGGATGGTGGAGAGTTGACGGGGGTCGCCGTCGAACTGGCCGATGACGTTGACCTCCGCCACCAAGCGGCACTCGTTCCCCTCGGAAATCGGCGTGGGGCCGTAGGGCAACGCGACGGCGTTCCCCTGAACCCAGTAGCAGATGGCTCCAGGATCCACCACCTGGCGCGCGTCAGGCTCGACTTCCGTGTCCAAAAGGACCTCGAAGTAGACTTCCTCGCCCCAGGTGTTCGCCGCGTTCTCACAGGGCATGACTTGGGCCAGCTTCTTGGCCGTGGGGCTGTCGTTGAGGGTTCCCGTGAGTTCGCCCTGTTCCCATTTCAACCGGATGCGCATGGCCAGGTCTCCCAGTCTTCGTCCGCTATGATGATGTCCGGAGGGTCCGCGCGCCAGCGTAGCAAAGCGGAACAGTGGGGGCAACCGCGCGTTTCCGCGTTTCCGCCAAGTCCGTGGCGCTCAGAATTGCTTGAGCTTGCGCCACAGGGTGTTGCGGCCCACGCCGAGAACGCTGGCGGCCTTGGTGCGGTTGAAGTTGCACTGGCGCAACACATGTTGAATGTACATGCGCTCGACTTCGGCCAAGGACATGAGCTGCGTGGGGATGGGGGAGGAGGGCTGCTGGAGGGCCCGTTGAACCATGATCCCGGGCTCGCCCGGCTGGAGCGGTACGAAGATGTACCCGAAGACCCCCTCGCGCATGGCTTGAACCGCGGACCGGATAGCGCCCGCCGTGGCCAAGACGAGGGCCGGGTGTGTCCGGGCCGCCGCGACGGCTTGCTCGGGGGCTCCGGCAATGACTACATCGGGATCGCTGGCCACGACCTGATGGCCTTCGCTCTCTAGGATGGTTCTCAGGGTCAGGTGGGTGGCCATGTCGTCTATGGAGAGCTGGACCCTGGCCATAAATGCAGGCTACACCTTTTCTAGGGGATTATACAACAAGATACGCTCCATTGCAGAACGACGAACGCAGCGGTTCTCCAAGTCAGACGGCGGCCGGAGCGCGCGCGTTGACACCCGTCCTGGCCAGGCCCTATAGTCAACGCCCGGCGGCCGCCCAATTCCATGGCCCTGGGCCGCGCCCGGCGGCTCGGCGTACACGTCGGGAGACGCCTCCAAATCCGTCCAAGCGGCAACAACCGCCAATCTACTCCGCCACGCGCGGCTTTTCTTGACCGCGCGGAGAAGGATTTATTCATCATGAGCGTTGAACAGCACGTTGCTGATCGTGAGTGGGCTTTCGAGGCGCTGGATGACCTGCACGGCTTTCTCGACGACCCCGATTTCGAAGGCGATCGCGGCGGCGAAGCCGTGGGTTTGGAGCGGCGCATCAAGGAGCTGCAGGAGGGCAAGTACCGGGTTGTCTTTCTCGGCGCGTTCAATGTCGGAAAGTCCACCCTGGTGAACGCGCTCCTGGAGGACGCCTACCTGCCCACCGTGCTCGAAGAGTGCACCGCGAAGATCACCCACGTGGTCAAGAGCAGCGAAGCCCTCACGCGGCTCGTCATGCGGGCGCCGGCCACCGATGATGAGATCTCCGCCCTTCGCGGCGTGGTCGAGGGCATTGGCATTGGCGCCCATGTGAGCGCCCTTCCGGACAGCAACCATATCGAGATCACCTACAGCGGCAACACGAGCCAGGAAGTGCGGCAAAGCCTCACGGCTCTTGTGACGATGAACGCCGATGAAGATTTTCCGCAATTGCAGACATTTCGGAAGAAATTCGAGGAAATCCAGCTGGAAATCCCCTCCGAGAAGCTCTTGGACGATATCGCTTTCGTGGACTCTCCCGGCGTGCACAGCATTTCCGAGACGAACAGCCGCGTCGCCGAGGAGATCATCCCCCGGAGCCACTTGGTCTGCTGCCTGTTGGACAGCCAGAGCGCGGGGAACGTCCAGGACAGCGCGTTCATCGCGCGGATCCGGGAGCAGCGGCACCGCAAGATATTCTTTGTCATCAACAAGGCGGACCAGCTCAACGACGACGAGATCGATCCCCAAGGGAAGCGGGGTCCCGCCCGGGATCTCCTTCGGAGCCTCGACGGCAGCGTGCCGGACCCGGAGCTGTTCTTCGTGTCCAGTCTTTACGCCCTCTTGGCGGCGCAACTCCGGCGCGGCGCCATTGCCTTGGAGGAGTTGGACAAGAACAACAAAGTGAAGATTCCCTTCGCCTTGCAGCGTCAATTGCTCCAGCAGGACGACCCCGAGCAGGGTTTCGCGGAGTATCTCTCCTCCCGGAGCAGGCTCTGCGCCCTCCGGGATCGGCTCCTCGATTATCTCTACAACGAGAACCGGGAAGGCGCCATTTTGGAGTCGGTTTGCCAGTCGGTGTCGGACATCGCATGGCGCTTCGGCCGGCCCCTCCAAGTGAAACTGGAGCTCATCCGGAATATTCCGAAGCTCGACTACCTGCGGCAACGGCGGGATCAACTTACCCAGGAGTTGGCGGAACACCGCGCGGCGGCCTCCGAAGTGGAGGAGGCCTACGCCGCGATGACCGAGGGCGGCGACGATGCGGCGGGCAAGACGTTCGAGGGATACGAAGCGCTGGCGGAACAACTGTTGGGAGAATCGGAAACGGACGCCAAGGTGACAGCGCCGGTGAAGGCGTGGCTGGAAGAGCCCGGCGCCATCAAGGAAGCGGTCAAGGACGGATTCGCCCCCCTCACGGCCCGCCTGGAGCAGCATTTCGAAGAACTTGTGCGTGGCGCGGAGGAAACGCTCAACCAGAAAATGGAGAAAGTGGAGCGGCAGGCCGTGGACGATGCGAAGATGTTGCTGGACGATCCGGACAGCGTGCAACACGGGCACACGCGCCTCCCAAGGCCCGTATTGCCGCCGTTTCAAGTCAGCCTCAACGCGTCCTATGGACTGTTCGCCGCGGCGGGGCTGGTTGCAGGCGCGGCGGCCGGCGCTGGACTGGGCCACGCGTTCCTGGACCCTAGCGTCCTGCCCGAGGGACTGGATCCGGTCATGGCCCGGCTGGCGGAGCCCGCTTTGACGGCGGGCGCTGTCGCCGGCGCCGTGCTAGGCCTTGCCGTCGGCGCCGTGGCGCGCTTTGCGACGCGCATGGAGGCCCTCAGAAAGCGGACGGCCGAGGCCCTAAAGGGCTACGTCGACGCCGTCGCTTTCCACGGCGCGGCTGGAGATGATGGAGGGCGCCCCGCGCTATTGGCGCAGGTGAAGGAGGCGCTTGCCGAACGGAG
>SLHB01000447.1 GCA_007136375.1 Candidatus Hydrogenedentota bacterium | reverse complement strand
GCGTTGGGCGCTGAGCGGCGGCGCGCTCGCCCTGGGCTTGGGCGCGAAGGTCTGGCCCGTCTTGCTGCTTCCCATCGTCGCCCGCCAACAGACGTTGCGCTGGCCGCAGTGGGCGCTCTTGGCGTTCGCCTTCGCCGTTCCCGCCGCCATTGTCTCCGCGCCCGTGCTACTGAGCGGTTTCGACGGCGCCTCGGGGTTCCGGGCCTATGCCGAGCGGTGGCGTATGAACGACTCGCTTCATCAACTCATCTATTGGGCCAGCGCCGCCGTGGTCCCGGAAAACGCGCGCGCCGTGTCCCGGAGCGTCTCGGGCTTGCTGGTGCTTGTCTGCGTCGCGTTGCTCTGCCGGAAGCCCGCTCTGGATGGCCGCGCCATGTGCGAACGGGGCTTGTGGGCCGTCGCCGCGTTGTTTCTGCTGAGCCCTACCCAATTCCCTTGGTACTACCTCTGGTTGCTGCCGTTGCTCACCATTCGGTTTTCGCCCGGACTGCTCGTGCTCACGGCTACCCTGCCCCTCTACTACCTCCGCTTTCCGATGGCCGAACGGGGTTATGAGGCCTGGTTCTTCAACGGCGTGGTGTGGCTCCAGTTTGGCCCGTCCCTCGTCCTGTTGGCGTGGGAGGCGTGGCGGGAATGGGGGGCGCGGCCGCGCCCTAACGAAGGAGGCGGCGCGGACCATGCGGCCTGATCCCAGCGTCACCGTCATCATCCCCGCGCTCAACGAGGAGGCCGCCATTGGCCACGTGCTTGCGGCGATTCCGGATAGCGTGGAGCAGGTGATTGTTGTGGATAACGGCTCTACCGACGGCACAACGGAGGCGGCCTTGCGCCATGGCGCCCGGGTGGTGAGCCAACCCCAACGGGGGTACGGGGCGGCGTGCTTGGCGGGGATGGCCGCTATGGGCTGTCCCGATATCGTGGTGTTTCTCGACGCCGATAATAGCGACGATCCCTCCGAGATGGAGGCGATAGTCGCGCCCATTGCGTCAGGCGAGGCGGACCTCGTTATCGGGACCCGCGCGACCAATCGCGCCAGCCAGGGGGCGCTCACGGTTCCGCAGCGCATGGGCAACCGCTTGGCCACCGCCCTGATCCGCTGGATATGGAAACAGCCCTGCACGGATCTCGGCCCCTTCCGCGCGATCCGGCGTGATGCGCTCCACGCCTTGGCCATGGACGATCACGGCTATGGCTGGACCGTGCAAATGCAAGCGCGGGCCCTAAAAGCGCGCATGACCGTTGCAGAGCGGCCTGTGCGCTACCGCAAACGGATAGGAACATCCAAAATATCCGGCACCGTCCGTGGCGTCATTGGCGCGGGAACGAAAATCCTAGGGACCATCGGCCGGGAAGCGCTCGCGCCCCGCCGGGACGCCTTTGTGCGCCGCCGCCTACTGGTCTTCACACGCTATCCGGAAGCAGGCGCCTGCAAGACAAGATTGATTCCGGCTCTGGGGCCCGACGGAGCCGCCGCGGTGCAACGGGAGCTTACCGCGCGGACATTGGCCGCGGCCCGCACATGGCGCGAGCAGAACGGCGGCGATGTGGAAGTGTGGTATAGCGGGGGCTCGGCGGGCCGGATGCGGGAGACCTTTGGCGAAAACTTCGTGTACATGCGCCAGGGCGAAGGCGACCTTGGCGAGCGTTTGAGCGAAGCCTTCGGGGCGGCCTTTGCGCAAGGCTACGGGGCCGTCGCCGCGATTGGGGCGGATTGCCCGGACATGGATGCGGCGATCCTGCAACAGGCCTTCGAAGCGCTCCACGCGCAAGCCGCCGTCCTCGGCCCCGCGAACGACGGCGGCTACTACCTCATCGGACTCAACAAACCAACGCCCGGCGCGTTCCGCGACATCCCATGGAGCACGGCGGAGACTCTTCAGCAAACACAGGCGCGGCTCGAGGCCGCGGGCCGCACCATCGCGTGGCTCGATCCCCGGGATGACCTTGATGACCCCGGACAATTGCCGGACTGGGCGCGTAACCTCGCGTCCAATACCTGACATCGCAGGGAGGCGCGCCTGAATGCACAACTGTCTGACGATTTACCAAGCAAAGGAGAGAACACCATGCGCATGAAACTCACCATCGCAATGCTCGCGGCCGTCCTTACAGCCGGACTATTTCTGACCCCCACGCTAGCGGAAGAAGAGGGCGTGAAGGCTCAGGATCCGGAACTGATCAGTCTCCGGTTTTACGCGGATTGGTGCGGATTTTGCCGCATCCTCGACGCCACTCTCGACGAAGTGAAAGCGGAGTTTGAGGAAGCGCCAATCTGGTTTACCCATGTCGACATCACCGACGAACACACCACGCGCCAGTCCGGATTCATGGCGGCGCAGCTCGGCATTGGGGATATCTACGAGGAATACGGCAACTCCACGGGCGATATGGTGCTCATCGATCCCAGCACGGGGGAGGTGAAGGATCACATCACCCACGAGGCCTCGAAAGAGGATTTGCGTAACCGTATTGCCGCCGCCATGGGCGGCGCCGCCGGTTCGGGAACCCGAGAGGGCTCCGCTTCCCGGTAACGTTGCCTGAAAGGCGCGCGGAGCCCGTACTTTGGCGTGGTTAGGAATGGGGGGACATTGTAGACGCGGCGTCTCGCCGCCGCCAACCCGCGCCCTCGCGCCTACCATAAGCCCGCCCCTGCGCCCAGCGCAAGCGCACTAAGCGAGACCGGGGGGGCGTGAAGAATCATCCCGGAGGGATGACAGAGGGTAGCCAGGGGTTGAGCCCGAGGCGCTTGCGCCGAGGGCGATACCCCTGGATCGCGCCAGCCCCGAGATCGACTCCGGTAGGAGTCGCAGAAGCCTGGGTTCTGGGACCCCTCCGGGGTCGTTCTTCTGCGGAGGCGGGGGAGTCACGAAAAAACGCGCCCTTTTTTGTCGCTTCGGAACAAAAAATTGTGGTAAATTATACTAAAAAAT
>SLHB01000071.1 GCA_007136375.1 Candidatus Hydrogenedentota bacterium | reverse complement strand
GGCGGGCGTCCACGCCGCGCCTCGATATATATATCGCCACCGGAGAAACGGCCCGAGAGACTACCTGGCTGCAGTTACTCTTGGGGGAAGGAGTGACCTCGGTTGTAGAGGCAGAGTGTTGCATGTGTGTGCGTGCGCGCCTCAACGGACCGTCTCTCCGGTTGTCGATGATCGGATTAAACTGTCGCTAACGCTATCTCTCGGACGCCCCGCTACTCAATAGGCGAGGGCGGATACCTCAAGCCGCTCTGCCGGCCGCCCGGCGCCGGGCAACGGGACCAACCGCACCATCAGCACGTTGACGCCCGCTATCGCCTCCCGGTCCACCGGGATGTCCGCGTGCCGTCTTCCGGGGAGCGCGAAGACGCTGCCGCGAAACTCCGTTCTATACACGGGGTTCATCCGCTCGTCGTAGACGAATACCTCATAATCCGCATGGGGCCCGGCCGGCGCATCGTCCCAGCCTATCCGCAGGCCGCCCACATCCCAGGCCCCGCCGCCGCGGGACACGTCTATCATGTACACTTCCTGGGCGCTCAACTGCCGCGACGGATGGAGCTGGGCCAACTCCCGCTCGAAAATCTCGCTGGCCCGGATGTCCGGCGTAATCGCCGCGCGCCAAGCGTAATGGCCCATGCTCGCCGCCGTCTCCGGCCGTCCCGGCGCTTCCTCGGCCAACATCCGGATCTCCTGGCCCTCCGTCAACAGCCGGAAGCCCGCGCCATTCTCGACTTGGACCTCCCCGCTTTCAACGGTCACCCGCGTCTCGCTCTGATTGACCGACACGCCGAACACCGTTCCAAAGACCGTCACGCTGCCGCCGGGGACCATAATCTTGAATAGGCGCCCATCATGGCCGACATCCATCCAGATGTCCCCTTGCTCCAAACGCAGCTTCCGCTCATCCATCACGCGGACCCGCGTCCATTCATTCAACTTTACGTAGCTCGATCCCGCCAACGCGAGCATCAAGCTGCCGCCGGAGCCCGTCTCATACGACTGTCCGGCCTCCACGAAACGGGCCACATCCACCTCGCCCCGGTCCGTGCTTTCCTGCTTTATCAAATTCGCGGGCTCGCCCCGCTGTAAAACAACGCCTATGGCCTCGCCCGCCGGCGCCGGATCCGGCCAATACGCCTTCATGATTGCAGCCGTCAACACCAGCAACACCAACGCCGCCGCCGGCACCTGCCGGGCCACCCGCCCCCACAACGTCGTAGGGTGCTTCGCCCGCCAGTTCACATCTTCAATGTTTTGCCCCGCCCCTTCCATATCGGGCAGGTTGTCCAACACCGGCTGCCGCAGCTTCTTCGGCAACCGCTCCGGACCTAGGAGTTCGAACAATTCCGCCGCCATCCGCTGATGGTTTCGAAGCCTCAGGGCGCATTGTCCGCACTCACTGACGTGCCGCTCCAAAATCACCCGTTCCGACGCTTCCAGCTCTCCGTCAACATACCCCTGGAGCAGCCCCTCTACTTGCGTGCACGATGCCACTGCGACCCTCCTCGCTCCGCATCATCAGCCTCCACCAATAGCTGGCGAAGCTGACGGCCAGCCCGCTGCAACATTCCCCGCACCTCATCCCGGCCAACGCCAAGGTACTGCGCAATCTCGGCGTAACTCAGGTCCTGCAAGTACCGCAGCACCACCGGGAGACGGTATTGCTCGGGCAACGACTCGATCGCCCGCCGCACCTGTTCCATCCGCTCGGCCCGCTCAAACTGCTTCTCCGGGCCCTCCCGGGCGTCCTCTATATGCACATGCCGCCTATGCGGCAACGGGGTCTCGTGCTGGAGCCGCTTGCCGTTGCGCCGCAGCCAATTCGCCGCCGTGCGACAAGTGACCTCGCGGAGCCACGGCCCGAAACGGGCGGGATCCTTCAGCCGGGGAAGACTCCGGTACGCCGCGAGGAACGCGTCTTGCGCGATGTCCTCCGCGGCCCCATGCCGGCCCGCGTAGTAATAGGCGGTCGCGTATACGAACTGCTGGTAACGATCCACCAACGTCCCATACGCCTGCGTATCGCCCTCGACTACCCGCTGGACCAGATCTCCGTCTTCCTCCGCCATCCCTGTCCTCATCTCGTTTCACCCGTATAGTGGCCCAAAATCCCGCTACCGGCACAAACCGGTCCACTATGGAACATCTGCCGCCCCAAAGTCCCGCCCCAACCCGCCAACACCTTGTCAGCACCGAACACATTATTGCTCAAAACGCCAAACCTCCGCCCAAAATCTGGGAAGGAAACGAGGGAAACCCCGGGGGAGAGAGCGCAGAAGCCCCATCCACTCTTCTAGCCGTCGGCGGGCGCCTCCGCAGTCCTTATAGGAGTTCCCCACTGGCGCAACGCCGCGGCCACGTCCGCCACGGCGCCGCCCGGTTCGGCGTGGATGATGAGGGCGTCGTCCGCGAGGGCGGCGGCGAGTAGGTTCCGTTGGCGGGCGGTCTGTTTGGTGGGCCGGCGCAGGGTTGGCGGAAATGGCGACAGCAGGAGCAGGCGCCCGGCGTCGACGGCGGTCCTCCAGGGTTGAGGGATGCGCATGCCCTCCAGCCCCCGGGCTAGGCAGATGATGATGGACTGGTCGCCGCACAATAGGATGTCCAGGCAATCCTTTTCAATGGGCGCGTGAAACCCGCCAACCACCGTGCGTCCGGCGTCGCGCAACGCGCGGGCGGCGTCGTAGGCCTTTAGAATCTGTCCGCCGGGGCATTTGGCGGAACAGAACAGGGCGGTGAGCTGTTCGTCCAGTATCGCTGGATCGCCGATAAGCGTCAGACGTTCCGGGGCGTCCGCGCCCAGCCGCTCCGGCAACCGGCGGGGCCAGCGCGTGTCCCCCGCCGATAGGCTATTGAACGGCTCGTTCCCGCGCATGGGGTATCTCGCTGTCGCCCACACGCCGCACCTTATCGGCTTCAACCGTGACCACGGCGGCCG
>SLHB01000344.1 GCA_007136375.1 Candidatus Hydrogenedentota bacterium | reverse complement strand
CTCGCCTGCTCACACGTTTGGAGCGGCAAGGGGCGCGCGTTGTTTTGTTGCGCGGCGTCCGCCTCCTACAACTCCCACTCCGGCACGAGGTCTTGGATCTGATCCGTATCCTGCGGCATTCCGTCAAGCTCTGTGCCGGGAGCGCCGTGAATGCGGATCCATGTCTCCAACGGGCCTGCCTCGGGGTCGACCACCAGCGGCATGATCTCGTGGGCGTAGATGGGGCTCGTCAGCGCGAACACATCCAAATCGCCGAAGCCAGGCTCCGTGGGCGTGTCGACAACACGCACCTGATACATGGCGGATTGCTCCGGCCACTGTTGGAAGGTCTGCAAGAAGTTGTTCGAATCGATTATCTGGGTGATGATGACGTTGCCGTTCAGCAGCACCTGGAGTTTCTTGCCCTGGGCCCGTTGAACGGTCACTTCGAACGTGACAGGCACTCCCAGCGGAATGACGCCGCCGATCCCCACGTCGATGCGGTTATTCTGCATGACATCGGCCGTGAACGTGATGAAGGGCCCGTCGGGACTGTCGGACACGAAGGTCCTGCCCATTTGGACGCCTTCAAGGAGGGCTTCCGCCGAGAGTTCTTCCGCGTAGATGTAGGTCACGGGTTCGCCTATGGGGACTTGAGGCCCCCCGGTCATGCTGCCGCCGATGATGCAAGCCTTGAGGCCCCGCCGCAACTCGGCGTTGTAGAAGACGCCGGCTTGGCCGTTGGCGCCCAGGGCCGCTGTATGCGCCGCCCGCGCCACGGAGTGAATGAGCCGCCCGTCATCCCGCCGCTCCAAGCTCCATTCGCTGAGCATCTCCGGGGCCAGGGGCGGAATGTCCCGCCAGCCCCTTGTCCAGACCTGCACGGCGTTGACAAAACTGGGGCCCCATTGCCAAGGCGCCGTGGGCAGGGCGGGGTGAGCCGCCGCGAAGACCCCGCCTTGCGCTTGAACCAGGCGGGCGACCCCTTGGGCCTCGTAGCGGCTGTCGGTTACCCGCGGAAAGGTGCGGGGCCCGTAGATGAGCGCGACGCCCCGTTCCTCGAAGCCCCACTCCATCGCCGGAATGAGGACGAGATTGTCCGAGTGGTAATCCGGGTCGTAAATGCTGTCGATGGTGTTCCGGTCCGTTATCGCCAGGAAGTCGAGATTCTTCTGCTCCGCGCGGCGGATGAGTTGGGCCACGCTCTCCGTGCCAACGCCATACTCGGAGCGGGCGTGGAGCTCGCCCTTGTACCAGCCGGCGTCCTGGGACAGCACCGTGTCCGGGAACGGCAACCGCTCTTCGCCGGGAATATCCGCGGGATCTTCGGGATCCGTGCCCGCCTCGATCTCGACCCGGTCCAAGACCATGTCGAAGTCCTGGTCGAAGGCCCACAAGGGAATGTCGCCGGAAGAACCCTCTAGAATCTCCGCGCTCAGTTGGCCTTGGCCGCCCTCCGGGACGTCGATTTCCTCAATTTCCGAGAGAATCGGGACGCCTCCGCTATAGACATACACATAGGCGGTGTGCGAGCCTGCCGGGACTTCCACGGCGCCCTGGCCTTCCAGAATGTCCTCCCGGAAGACCGTCGCGCCGTTCGGAGCGTCGAGACGCAGCCGGATGGGAAGGGCGCGGCCGAGGACGTCCGTCACATCCACTTCCAGGACGCCAGCGGGTCCGTCCCAGTCGATGGACCCGGTTTGCGCCCTTGTGGGCGCGGCGCTCATTTCCTCCTCGGGCGCGGGCGTGTCCATGGGAGGGCCGTCGGAGGCCGCCGGCGCCGCTGTAGGCTCGCCAGGGGCCGTATCCTGCGTAGTTTGGCAACCGGCGGCCAATGTAATAGCGGCGCATACGCCCATCCGGCCTGCTGCGAGCATTAGGCGCCTACGCTGCTCTACACAACTAAGTTGATATTTGCCGCAGAGTATGGTTAGAATACGACGCATTCGAGCCAGATGTCCTCAGTGGTTTGTGAAAAGTTCCGTAACGGCGTGAACCATGTTCGCCATGGGAAACGCCGCCGATTTTAGGGAGAAATCGCCATGCTGTCCGGCATAGACGTCACTAGCAACGTAGCCGTTTACATTCAAATTGAGAATCATGTGCAATTCGCCGTGGCCGCCGGCCGCCTGAAACCCGGCGACCAGTTGCCTTCCGTCCGGGAGATGTCGGAAAGGCTTAACGTCAACCCGAACACCGTCGCCAAGGCGTATCGGGACCTCGAGGTCATGGGGCTCTTGTTCACCCGGAGGGGCATGGGCGTGTTCGTGAACCGGGGCGTTGAAGACAAGTGCCGGGAGGACGTGCGACGGCGGCTCCGGGAGCGCATGCAGGAAGTTTTCAAGGAGGCCAAGGCCTCGGGCATGACCAAGGAAGAAGTGGACCAGGCCATTGAGAATACGCTCGCTAGCGATGTTGATCCGTATAGCACGCCGCCCGCCAATGTCACCGCGATCGCCAAGGTGAACAAACAGGGCAAATGATACCGGATAGCGCTGTCCGTATCAAGTTTCGGCCGCCGTTCCCATGGAGCGGCGGCCCTTTATTTTCAAGGATTTACGCGGCGCCGCGCTGGGAGCCGGCCCGCGCTGGGCCAAAACAGGCGCGGTAATCCCTGAATCGCCGGGCTAAGCTGACGATGTGGGACCTACATCCCCCTAAATCCCCCTTGAAAAAGGGGACTTTTACGCGTCGATCGGTGGCGCGTTGCGTTCACCAAGCTGATGAGCAACCACGAGGTTCTCCTGACCGTTGACGGCAGTCAAATTCCCCCTTCTGCAGGGGGTGGCCCGAAGGGCCGGGGGACGCAAACGGCTTAACAGAGCGCTTTTATCCGGCGATCGGGGTAATCAATTGACATTTCGGGGGCAATCGAGTAAACTCTAGTGTAAGACTTGGGATTTTTTTAGGGCTGCGGTTACCCCGGAAACGCCGGTACTTGGGAATGCTGGCGTGCG
>SLHB01000272.1 GCA_007136375.1 Candidatus Hydrogenedentota bacterium | reverse complement strand
CGCGGCGACAAGCCGGAGCAGCGCCGGACCTTCGGCGGCGTCTGGACAACCCGCGGAGGCCGCCACGACGGCGCGCAACGCGTCCCGCGTCGCGGCCGTGATCCGGTGCGGCGCCTTGCAGGCCCCGCAGGCGACGCCGCCTTCAAGCGTGAAGCCCGCCATCCCGTCTGGCACGGCGGCGCCGCAGAGGGCGCATTCGTCCGTCAGGGGACACAATCCGTTGGCGACCAGGAGCCGCATGCCGTGCCACGCCGCGTGCAGGGCCCTATCGCCCGGCCACGCCGCCGTCTGCTCCAAGCCGAGGACGAGCGCTTCGTACAACTCAGGCGCCGGCGCGTTGTCTTCCGACAACTTGGCGGCGAGCTCCAAGGGAAACGCCGCGTGGAGCGCGCGCTCGTAGTCAGCCTTCACGGCCGCGTAGGTGTCCAAAATGCTCGCGCCGGTCAGGGTTTGGATCGTCCGGCTGTCCTTCCAGGTGTACGTCAATTCCAGCCGGTTGAACGTGTCGATGACCGGGCCCGTCGTGTTGCCAGGACGCCGCGCGCCCCGGGCGATGCAGGCGAGCCGGCCGCGGATGGGGCTCAGAAACGTGACGATACGGCTGGTGTTGCTATAATCCACGGAACGGAGCACCACCGCCTCCGACCGTTCCTGCGCCATGTATTTTACTCCCGCGTCATGGGGCCGGCGCGCGTCCAACGCCACACGCCCACCAAGACGCGCGCGACCCACGCGCGGCGGCTTCGGCCACACGGGCCCATAACCGTCCAAGCATACCACTCCCCCATTTTCCGCGCAAATCGGCGCGGCCATGGCGATCACGGCCGGTGGAGGCGAAAAGCAGCGCGGGACGTTGCGCCCGCGGCCGTATCCGTGAGGGACAAACCCAGCGGGTGGTATACTCGCGGGCGGAAAAAAACGCGGCAATACAGGACGCCGCGCCGGGACGCGGGAGGCTACGTAAGGGATATGGCGGACGATTCGACGACACAAGCGCCGCCCAGGGCCGGCACGCCCGGGGCCCGGGCCGAGGCCGTAAAGGAGGAAGCGCGGCGGCTGGGTTTCGACCTGTGCCGGGTCGCGGCGGCGGCTCCTCCAGACGAAGCGGACCGCTTGGGCGCCTGGCTGCGCGCGGGCTACCATGGCGACATGGACTGGATCGCGCGGACCCGGGAGATCCGGCAAGACCCGGCGAAGAAGCTCCCGGGGGCGGCGTCGGTCATCGTGCTTGCGCGGAACTACTACAACCGGCCTCCAGCGGAATGGCCGGCCGAAGACGGCAAGTCCTCCGGTGCAGGGGACGGGGACGGCGCGGGGCCGCGGGGGAAGACGGCCCGCTACGCCTGGGGCCGGGACTATCACAACGCCTTCAAGAAGCCCCTCCGGCGGCTGAAGGCGTTCCTAGACGCGATGGCGCCCGGCCACGTTCACTACGCCTCCACCGACAGCGGCCCCGTGCTGGAGCGGACATGGGCCGAGCGCGCGGGACTCGGCTGGACCGGGAAGAACAGCCTCATCCTCAACAAGGAACTGGGCTCCTATTTCTTGCTGGCCACGGTGATCACCACGGTGGAGCTGCGGCCGGATTCCCCAGTGGGCGACCATTGCGGAACCTGCACCGCCTGCATCGACGCCTGCCCCACAGACGCCATCACGGCGCCCGGCGTGGTGGACGCCCGCCGCTGCATTTCCTATCTGACTATCGAAAACCGCGGCGCGATTCCCGGAGATTTGGGCAAGAAATCGGAGAATTGGGTCTTTGGCTGCGACATTTGCCAGGAGGTCTGCCCCTGGAACCGGCGGGCCCCGGAAACCAGCTCGGAAGACTTCAAACCCCGGCCGGAGCAGGCGGCGCCCCGCCTTGACGAGCTTCTGACCTTGGATGACGGCGCCTTCCGCACGCGCTTCGCGGGAACACCGCTGATGCGCGCGAAACGGCCGGGCATGGCCCGGAACGCGGCGAACGCCGTTGCGAACATCCGCAATGAGCGCGGCGCGGCGGCGCAAGAGGGCGATGGGTCCAGTTTGGAATAGAGGCGCGGTGGGGGATGTTGACGCAGGACGGGGCCGGTGGAGCATCTCTTTTCCAGACAAACGCGCCAAAATCTTCGTTTTTCCGGGCGGACCATGCCCTGAGCACGCATCCGGCCACAAGCGTATCAATAAGGAGAAACAGCATGGCTCACGAACTACCGAAACTGCCTTACGATTACACGGCCTTGGAACCGCACATCGATGCGCAGACCATGGAGATCCACCACACAAAGCACCATAACACCTATGTCACCAACCTGAACAAGGCCCTTGAAGGGCATGCTCAGCTCGCGGACAAGCCGGTGGAAGATCTCCTGCGCGGCATCGACACCGTGCCTCCGGACATCAAGCAGGCCGTCATCAATAACGGCGGCGGCCACGCGAACCACACGCTGTTCTGGCAGATCATGGGCCCGTCCCGGGGCGGTGAGCCCTCGGGCGCCCTCGGCGACGCCATCAAGGCCTCCTTTGGCGCGTTTAGCGACTTCCAAGAGAAGTTCACCAACGCGGGCTTGACCCGTTTCGGCAGCGGCTGGGCGTGGCTGTGCGTGAACAGCCAGGGCGGCCTGGAGGTGCTGAACACGCTGAACCAAGATTCCCCCTTTATGCAGAACCTCACGCCCATCCTCGGCTGTGACGTGTGGGAGCACGCCTACTATCTCAAGTATCAGAACCGGCGGCCCGACTACATTAAGGCGTGGTGGAACACCGTGAACTGGGACAAGGTCGCGGAGTTCTACGCAGCCGCGAAGGGCTAAGCCCGCCCCCAACGCTTTCCAGCAAGATACGCCGGTCCAGGCTTTCCCGCCTGGGCCGGCGTTTTCTCTTGCCGCGCCGCCTTGACCCCGGGTCCGCGCCGTCCGTATAGTCCGGCCGAAGCAGCGGAAAGGAGGGTTCATGACCCAT